>DASXKM010000453.1:0-7245 GCA_036496825.1 Puia sp.
AATCTTAATCTGATGCTGGATCTGTTGGGCCAGCATTTAATGGGTGAGAATAAAAATTTTCTGGATCTCGCACCTGCCGTGCAGTTGATTTTTAATAGTCAGACGAGACTGGATATCGGATATAAATTTCAACTATACAGCGACATGCAAAGGGTAGCGCCGAATGGATTCATGATCCGCGTGGAACATTTATTATTCAATGTCTTTTAGGAGTTTAAATTTAATTTACATCTCCATTGATAATTAATCATTGATCATTAATAATTAAAATGATGTCTCTTCATACCATACTGGGCGCAAACGGAACCATTGCTGCGGAACTGATCCCGGTTCTGCAATCGCATGCACAACAAATCCGTTTGGTTTCCCGTCATCCTGCAAAAGTTGAAGGGACAGAACTTTTTCAGGCAGATGTGCTAAACCGCGACCAGGTATTTGCGGCGGTGAAAGGCTCTGATTACGTTTACCTTCTGGTGGGACTGGAATATAACCGAAAGACCTGGAAAACGCAATGGCCGCTTATCATGCGCAATACGATTGACGCATGTAAGGCTGCGGGAGCCCGGTTGATTTTTTTTGACAATGTTTATATGTATGGAAGAGTCAGGGGAAGTATGACGGAGTCCACTCCTTATAATCCGTGCAGCGTAAAAGGTAAAATTCGTGCAGAAATAGATGAGATGCTTTTAGAAGAAATGAAATCGGGAAGGTTAAAAGCCCTGATTGCAACATCAGCCGATTTTTACGGACCCCGGACAAAGAAAACCAGTGTGGCCGGAATTATGATCTTTGATAAAATGAAAAGCGGGAAATCGGCACAATGGTTTGTGAACGCGAAACAACCGCATTCATTTACATATACACCGGACGCGGCTATTGCACTTTATATGCTTGCCTGTAACGAAAATGCATATGGACAAACCTGGCACCTCCCCACAGCAAAACCTGCGTTGACGGGCATTGAATTTATTTCCATCGCTGCAAAATATATGCACGCAAAAAATAAGGTTCAGATATTGCCCGGGTGGCTGGTCGGCATCATTGGTTTGTTTGTGCCTTTGATGAAAGAATTAGGGGAAATGCTTTATCAGAATAAATTTCCTTATGAGTTTGACTCTTCGAAATTTGAAAAGGCATTTCAATTTCCGCCAACCTCCTACGAAGAAGGTATCAAACGTACCGCCGAATGGTGGCTCGCTTCCTGAATTTATGGTTCGGGAAATCAATCAAACGTACCGCCCGATGGTGGCCCGCTTCCTGAATTTATGGTTCGGGAAATCAATCAAACGTACCGCC
The DNA here is from genome assembly GCA_036496825.1 of Puia sp. Taxonomy (GTDB): domain Bacteria; phylum Bacteroidota; class Bacteroidia; order Chitinophagales; family Chitinophagaceae; genus Puia. The sequence goes on from DASXKM010000453.1 coordinate 1,297, forward strand.
GGATGGTGGCTGGCTTCGTGATTTAATTACAATTGCAGATTTACCGTCTTACCTGTTTGGGCAGACTTATAAATACCCTCAATGATTTTTAAATCCTTGAGGCCTTCTTCTCCGTCTACCGGTACGACCGGTTTTTTTCCATCGAAAATAATGGCTGCCATTTCATCCATCTGTACTGCCTGGTGGATCGTGTCTGGAAGATTTAATGGTCCCTTATTAGTAAGACCCCGGGTTGGATCATAACCCGTAGCCGGATATAGTTCTGCAAAGCCCTTGAGGCCGTCAAGGAAAAAGCGATCCAGCCAGTTCATGGAATAAGTGGAAAGGCAGGACGCAACAGCTCCACTCGGGAAGCCCAATTGAAACTGGATCGTCTCGTCGATGCCCTGTACAAATTTCACCGGATCATTTTTTGTTTCCACAGCATTTACCCATATCGGATCTTCTCCAACCATATAACGCGAACCATTAACCGAATAGATACCGATATCCATCATCGAACCTCCGCCTGAAAGTTTTGGATTCAGTCGCCATTGATTCGGATCGCCAATTACAAAACCCGAAAGACCCTGGAAAAAAGTTATTTTGCCAAATTCACCCGCGTTACGCAACCGTATGATCTCTAAAGTATGAGGTTCAAAATGCATGCGATAACCAACCAGTAATTTGACATTTGCTTTTTTGCATGCCTCAATCATTTCTTCTCCGTCCTTCACGCTGATGGTCATCGGTTTTTCACTGATGGCATGTTTTCCGGCCTTTGATACCCGGATCACTTCTTCCTTATGCAGAGCATTCGGCGTGATCACATACACCGCATCGATGTCCGGGTTATTTTTTATAGCATCGTAATTTTCATAATTGTAACAGTTTTTATCCGGGATATTATATTTGGCCTGCCAGGCTTTTATTTTTTCGGGTGTTCCGCTGATCAGGCCCGTCAGTTTGGCCCTCTTGCAGTTTACCATCGCGGCCGCGACCCTTGTCGCATAACCTCCTAATCCCAGAATGGCGACGTTCAGTACTTTTCCGTCGTATGTCTCGCCGGGAACAGCTGCGCATGCGGCCGTGGTAATGGTTGGTAAAATTGTCAGTCCGACTGCTGAGCCACTGATTTTGTGCAGAAATTCTCTTCTGGTGTTCATGTTTAAATTTTTGAAGCAAGGCCTAAAGCTTAAAGCCCAAAGCCTAAAACTGCTTTTATGTAATTTATCAAATTAATAAACATGAAAGAGAAAAATCGAAGAGTCCGATAAATTCTACTATACCGATTTTGTAAACCTTTGCATTAAAGTTTTAGGCTTTGGGCTTTAGGCCTTAGGCTTTGGGCTTTAAGCTTTAGGCTTTACCAAAGCATCATACAATACTTCAACGGGATGAAATGCTCTTTTACCGGCGCCGTCTTTTATCTGATGACGGCAACTCGTTCCCGGCGCAGCAATGATTACTTCATCCGGAAGCTGACGAACTGCAGGTAATAAAACCAGTTCTCCGATCTGCATCGAGAGGGAATAGTGTTCTTTTTCGAAGCCGAAAGAGCCGGCCATTCCGCAACATCCGGACGGGATCGTTTCTACCCTGTAATTTTCCGGGAAGGCAAGCATCGTAGCAGAATATGAAACAGCGGACAAAGCTTTTTGCTGACAGTGACCGTGCAATTTGATCAGCCGGGCCTCTTTCGTAAACAGGTTCTTATCTATACGACCTGCCTTTATTTCAGAGGCAATAAATTCGTCGATCAGGAAAACATTTTTTGAAAGCGCTTTCGCCTCTTCAAACTGATCATCATCTGCGAGGTCTACATATTCATCCCTGAAAGCAAGAATCGCGCTCGGCTCAATACCGAGTAAAGGGTTTTCTTTGCTGACCAGACCCTTCAACAGAGAGATATTTTTATTGATAATTTTTTTTGCATCTCTGACCAATCCTTTTGATAACCAGGTGCGACCGCTCTCTTCATGTTTTGGTATCACGACTTCGTATCCCAGTTTTTCCAGCAGAAGGACGGCCTTAACGCCGATCTCTGCATCATTATAATTCGTAAACTCATCACAGAACAGATAAACCTTTCTTTTTGAATTTTTACTTTCCCCTTTTGCGTGTTTTTTATACCAGCTGAGAAGATGTTCTTTTGAAAGTTCGGGCATAGAACGTTTGGTGGCAAATCCGGAAACCTTTTTTATGAGTCCTCCGGTAATAGGATTTCCGACCAGGAAATTGTATAATCCGGGAGCCAGCGATCCAAGTCGCGCCGTAGCAGTGAAACGCGCAATGAGTTTTGAGCGGAACGGAACGCCGTGAACATCATGATATTGCTGCAGAAATTCCGCTTTCAGTTTCGCTACGTCTACATTCGATGGACATTCTGACTTACACCCCTTACAGCTCAGACAAAGATCCATTACATCATAGATCTCCTGATGGTCGAACCGGTTTAGCTTTTCGGAATTCGTCAGAAACTCCCGGAGGATATTCGCACGGGCTCTCGTCGTGTCTTTTTCATTTTTGGTCGCCATATAAGAAGGACACATGGTACCTCCTGATAATTGTGTCTTGCGGCAGTCACCAGTTCCATTACATTGTTCGGCATGCTGCAGCACGTCCTGATTATAATATCTGAATACAGTATTAAAATGCGGGGTCTTTTGACCGGGTGAATACCGTAGCATGGTATTCATCGGTGGCGTTTCCACAATTTTATTCGGATTGAAAATGTTCAGCGGATCCCAGCTTTTCTTAACCGATTCAAAGAGTTCATAGTTATGATCACCGACCATTTTTTTTATGAACTCGCCTCTCAATCTGCCATCTCCATGTTCGCCGCTCAGTGAACCCTGATATTTTTTTACCAGGTCGGCTATTTCTGTTGCGATGGTCCGGAACATCTGATTCCCTTCCTCCGTCTTGAGGTTGATAATGGGTCGCAGATGTATTTCGCCCGATCCGGCATGGGCATAGTGAACGGAATGCAGACCATGTTTTGTAAGCAGTTTATTAAATTCTCCAATATAAGCCGGGAGGTCATGCACATCTACTGCGGTATCTTCTATTACAGGTACCGGTTTTTTATCACCCGGCATATTACCCAATAGCCCCAGTCCGGCTTTTCGCAGTGACCAGATCTTATTGGTATCCTCACCAAACAGCAGGGGAAAATGATAGCCCAATCCTGCTGCTTTCAACTCTTCTATCAGCGGAGTCACGATACTTTCTATCCCGGCTCTTGTATTTTTTTTGAATTCTATTACAAGAATAGCTGCCGGATCTCCCTGTACAAAAAATCTGTTTTTGCTTTGTTCAATATTATCCTTTGTACATTCCAGGATATAATGATCAATCAGTTCGCTGGCACTGGGCTTGTATTTTAGTGCGATCAGGTTTGCTCTTAATGATTCGTCAATACTGTTGAAATGCACACATAACAAGCCTGTTTCTTTCGGGGGCTGGGGGATCAGGTGCAGTTTAATTTCTGTAATAAAAGCCAGCGTTCCTTCAGATCCGGCAATCAGTTTACAGAAATTAAAATCGGGTCCTCCTGCGGTGAATGGAGCGGCGTCAAGCAGCAGATCCAATGCATAGCCCGTATTTCTTCTTTCAATGGATTTTCTGGGAAACTCCTTTCTGATGCCCAGCTGATTATCATAGTTGCTCAGGATGCTGCGGATTGTCTTGTATATATTTGATTCCAGACTGTCCCCTTCGCATTTTTCATGAAATGCATCGAGATCCAGGGAGCGAAAAGAAGCTTCGGTTCCATCACTCAGCAATGCTTTTATTTCCATCAGATGATCGCGGGTGCTTCCATATACCACTGAATTGGAACCGCAGGAATTGTTTCCCACCATTCCGCCAATCATGGCGCGGTTGGCGGTTGATGTTTCCGGTCCGAAGAGCAATCCATGTGGTTTTAGAAAAAGATTCAGTTCATCACGGATCACTCCGGGCTGAACACGTACCCAGGCTTCCTCTTTATTGAACTCCAGTATTTTCGTGAAATTCTTTGAAACATCCACCACAATACCTTTCCCAACCACCTGCCCCGCCAGGGATGTACCCGCCGTGCGGGGTATAAGAGAGGTTTGATTTTCGCGCGCAAATAAAATGAGTTTTTTGAGATCCTCCGCCGATTGGGGTACGGCTACAGCAAGCGGTAATTCCCGGTAAGCGGATGCATCGGTCGCGTAAAGGATCCTGGTCGTTTCATCAGAAAATAATTCGCCTTCAAGCAGGGAGGACAGATTGTGGAGCTTTTGCGTCATGGCTGAAAATGGATGCAAATTTACCTTATTTTCATACAACATTTTGCATCTGCGCGACTGTAAAAAACCCTGAGGGCTCAGGGGTTAAATTTGAATGACTTCTATGTATAGTTTAAAAAATAAAACAGCTGTAGTAACAGGAGGCGGTTCCGGAATCGGAAAAGCGATCTGCCAGGTGTTTGCTCTTGCGGGCGCCCGTGTATACATTCTCGACATCGATGAACATGGATCTGCAGAAACGGTTGATCAAATCCGGCAGGCAGGTGACTACGCCGAATTTCTGTCCTGCGCGGTTGACGATGAAAAATCTGTTCAACAGGCCATAAGTCATATTGTGAATATACAGGTGCCGGATATCCTCGTTAACAATGCAGGTATCGCGCATATCGGAACTGCTGAAAATACAAGTGCTGCCGATTTTGAAAAATTGTTTTCCGTAAATGTGAAAGGTGTTTATCATATGGTCAGGAATTGTATTCCGCATATGAAAGAAAAGGGTGGGGTCATTTTAAACATGGCGTCGATTGCGGCCCAGGTGGGACTGCCGGACCGTTTTGCTTACAGCATGACCAAGGGAGCCGTCATGTCGATGACACTGTCCATTGCAAAAGATTATATCAGGTATAATATCCGTTGTAATTCAATTTCTCCCGCGCGCGTTCATACACCATTTGTAGACGGGTTCATTGCAAAAAATTATGCGGGTCTGGAAGAAGAAATGTTCAGGAAATTATCAGCCAGTCAGCCGATCGGACGGATGGCTATGCCGGAAGAAATTGCTGCGATGGCATTATATCTTTGTTCGGACGAAGCTTCGTTTATAACCGGAAACGACTACCCGATCGACGGAGGATTTCTAAAGCTCAATGGGTGATTACCTTCTGGGACGGTAACCCCCGCCGCCGCCACTATTGCGGTCCCGGCTGTCACGGCTATCCCTGGGCTTGTCCTCTGCTTCTCGAACAACCAGTTCCTTTCCACCGCGAAGCTTTGCGCCGTTCAGCGCGTCGATGGCTTCTTTTCCTTCGAGGTCGTTTCTTAATTCCAGGAATCCAAATCCCCTGCTTTTGCGGGTTTCGCGATCGATGGCCACCTTGGCTGAAACGACTTCACCGTAGAGTTCAAACATTTCTTTTAAGTCAGTATCGTCAAAATCATAAGGGAGTCCGGCAACAAAAAGTTTCATGATGATCTTATAAGACCCAAATCTAGTTTATTCCTTCAGGAACCAAGAGCTTTTTTTCCGGAATTCCAACGGGAAAAAATAGTCACGCGAAAAAAGGATCACCGGATTCCGGGAACCAGCCACTCCAGACTGTCGCCTTTGAAATCATGCATGCGGTAAACTACGAAATACCGGACCGGAATTCCACTACGGTATTGCGGAATCAGGATGGAATCCTCTACAAGCGCAAAATTGTTTTTTATGGAAGCTTTAGGTGGTCCGTAATAATTGGAAGGATAAATAAAATAGGCATCCGAGCCTTTTTTCAAACGCGGCCGCCGCTGATTCAGCCAGGCGAAATGATGGATGTCATTCACAGGCCCCAGGGCCAGCACTTCATGATGATAGGGCAAACCATAATAATGATCCAGATGGCCGGCGGGAAACCAATAGTCAGAAAGAATTAACGCATTTTCCTTCATATGGCCGGATGCAATATCCGCTTTGCAGAGCGAATCAAAGCGC
>DASXKM010000454.1:0-3407 GCA_036496825.1 Puia sp.
ATAAAGACAATATTAAAATGCTGTCGAAACTGGAATTTCTTGGTCTGAACTTCCGTAGTTCACGTTCAGAGAGAAAAAGTGGCGGAACACTGGCTGATCAAAATTTTCTTTTCACCGGAACCTTAAATGAATTGAAAAGGAGTGAGGCTGAAGCGCTCGTGGAAGCGCAGGGAGGAAAGATTTTGGGAGGGGTGAGTAGTAAACTGAACTACCTCGTTGTGGGTGAAGATGCCGGCTCAAAACTTGAAAAAGCGAAGAAGATCCCGTCGATACGAATACTTACTGAAAAAGAATTTCTCCGGTTTATCGGTTCTCCCGGAGCGAAGTAGGTTTTTTCATATGGTAATCGCTATTGTTTTTTGTAACTTTAGTAAAACCAAAGCCATGATAAAAAAAATTCCTGGCGAAACCTGGAAACCGCTAATGTTTCCGGGTTGGAAACAACTTCGCAAAAAATACGCACTCTCCTCTACCGGCCGGGTGGCCAGTTATTATGAAAAGATAAATGACGACGGGAAATTACTGAACGGCTCTGTTACCACCGGTTATAAAACATTGAACCTGCATCGCCCCGGAAATAATGGAACCCTGTATCTGCACCGGGAGATTGCGCGCATGTTTGTAAAGAAAAAATCTCCAAAACAAAAATTCGTCATTCACCTGAATCATAATAAAACCGACAATTCCGTCAGTAATTTAAAGTGGGTGAGTTTGGATGATATGATTCAGCATCAGCAGAAATCGCCCGCCAAACTTGCCTATAAAAAAATACAGTCCACGCGTCCCGTTGGACTAAAACTAACCGCTGCCCAGGTGAAGTCAATAAAGAAAACACTCTCCAGCAGCAGCCGCCAGCTGACGATCAAGAAACTGGCAGACAAATATGGAGTCAGTGAAATGACCATGTACCGCATAAAAAGTGGGGAGAATTGGAGCAGGGTGTAATTATTAATTATTAATTATTAACGATTAATGATTAACTGAGGGTTTTTTTATCGAATCTGCTTTTCACCCGTTAATAATTAATCATTAATAATTAATCCTTTTGCTAAAAGGTACTCCGCTATTTGCACCGCATTCGTAGCAGCTCCCTTGCGCAGGTTATCGCTCACAATCCACATGTTTAATGTATTCGGCTGCGTGTCGTCGCGCCGGATCCTTCCTACAAATACCTCATCACGGTTATGCGCGTCCCTGGGCATCGGGTATTCCTGTTTTGAAGGATCGTCTATTACCATTACGCCAGGCGCTTTTTCAAGTAATGATCTTACTTCGGCCAAATCAAAATCTTGTTCAAATTCCACATTGACGGCTTCACTGTGCCCGCCCACCACCGGTATTCGCACAGTTGTTGACGTAACGCGGATAGTCTCATCCCGCATAATCTTTCTGGTCTCATTGACCATTTTCATTTCTTCTTTCGTATAGCCGTTATCCAGGAAGACATCGATCTGCGGAATCACATTCAGGTCGATCGGATATTTATAGGCCATTTCTCCCTGAATATTACTTCGTTCATTCATGAGCTGACTGACCGCTTTCACGCCCGTGCCGGTAACACTTTGATAAGTACTTACAACGATCCTGCGTATTTTATACTTCAGATGAAGTGGATTCAGCGCTACGACCATTTGAATGGTGGAGCAGTTCGGATTTGCAATGATTTTATCAGCTGCTGTGAGTGCATCTGCGTTGAGTTCGGGAACGATCAGTTTTTTCGAAGGATCCATTCTCCAGGCCGATGAATTATCAATCACTGTGATGCCGGCTGCTGCGAATTTGGGCGCCCATTCGAGGGAAGTACTGCCTCCGGCCGAAAAAATCGCAATGGCCGGCCTGGCAAGGATAGCGTCAGTTGCACTCATCACCGCCCATTCCCTGTTTTGAAAACGAACCTTCTTACCAACAGATCTTTCTGAGGCCACGGGAATCAGTTCGGTAACAGGGAATTTTCTCTCTGCCAGTACTTCCAGCATTTTGGACCCTACCAGCCCGGTAGCTCCTACAACGGCAACTTTCATTTTTTACGGTTTTGAATGGTTAAAAATCAAAAAGCCTTCCCTGTGGAGGAAGGCTCATTATCTTGAATATACAAAATATCAGACACCTTCCCCATTCAGGGGTTTCTTGGTGTTCTTCTTTGTATATGTTGTAATCACGCTCATCGAGGCGTAAAAATAACCTACGATTTATTTTAAACCAAATTATTTTTAAAATAACGTGATCACTGATGCCTTTACGTTTCATTTTTTGTCCTGCTTTTTCAGAATTATCAGACCTGGTTCAGATCTCTGCACAATTGTTCAGAAAACGACTGATCTGTCTTTTCCTGTTCCTGATGTTATCTGTTCTTCCGGTTCTTCTGATTGCGCAAAACCGCTATGATGTGCTGATCACGGAGTTTCTTTCTGATCCAACCCCCGCAGTCGGATTACCGGAAAGCGAATTCATCGAATTAAAAAACCGGTCTTCACAGGATTATAATCTTCGCAACTGGAACATCAGCAATGGCAGCAGCTCCGCTACGATCAAAGTTGATTACATATTAAAGGCCGATAGTTTTTTAATACTTTGTGCCAGTTCAGCCGCAGTTTCTTATGCGCATTTCGGTTCAACACTTGGCATCAGCGGATTTCCTGCATTAATGAATGATGCCGGAGATATCGTTCTCAGCACAGATGCAGATTTGGTAATCCATGCCATTCACTATGATAAAAGCTGGTTTGGCAATAATATAAAAGCATCCGGCGGCTGGAGTCTGGAAATGATTGATCTGTCCAATCCCTGTTCGGGATTGGGAAACTGGGCTGCCGGCACGTCACCCAACGGCGGTACTCCCGGTATGGTAAATTCTGTGAATGCTGAAAATCCGGATACTGAATCGCCCGTGCTGATAAGAGCTATAACCGTCGATTCACTCAACCTGGTGCTAATCTTCAATGAACCGTTGGACAGTGTATCCGCATCTGATGTTGCAAACTATTCCATTTCCGGCAACATTGGCTCTCCGGAAAAAACCGTCACCGCGTCTCCATTTTTTGAACGGGTTGATGTCAGGTTACAGCATCCCCTGACAAGAGGTAAAATTTATACTGTATCCGTACATCAGATCCGTGATTGCAGCGGCAACGAAATCGGTTTACAAAACGAATGCAGGACCGGACTGCCGGAAAAAGTAAATCCGGGGGACATTATTTTTAATGAAATTCTCTTTAATCCGCCTTCCTATGGCTACGACTATCTTGAATTGTATAACAGGAGTTCCCGGATAGTCGATTGCTCTGAATTGTGGATAGCTGGGAAGGATCCGAACGGAAATCTGAAAGAACCTGTTAACCTGGTCAAAGAAGAACGCGCTTTTTTCCCGGGAGAATATTTGTTGATGACCGAAAATCCGGAATGGGTCA
>DASXKM010000455.1:0-9182 GCA_036496825.1 Puia sp.
TTCGAATTTCAGGTTCGTATTTCCATCAAAAGATTTCCGGCGGATAATAGCTGCAACACGGGCAGCCAATTCGGACAGATGAAAGGGCTTGCTCAAATAATCGTCCGCCCCCGCATTCAGGCCATTCAGACGATCGTCTAACGAATTCCTCGCGGATATGATCAGGACGCCATCTGCTTTATGATTTTTTTTTAGTTCGCCTAATATTTCCAGCCCGCTCCCTCCGGGCAGATTAATATCCAGAATGATGCATGCATAATCATACTGACCGACCTTGGCCATCGCGGAATGAAAATCGGCGGCGATTTCGCACACATACTGTTCTGAATTCAGATAGGTGAATATGCTGGCGGAAAGTGCTTTTTCATCTTCAATGATCAAAACCTTCATAATGGATTTACGTTTTACAACGTTCGAACGTAAAGATGCTCCTGAATTTTGGAGGAATTCTGTAGTTTCGGTCATACCCAGTCTAACTACAGATTTGCTCCAGAATTTTTTGTTTCTTTTGTATACTGACGCCCAAAATGCTCCGTATGAAGTTATTATTAAATTTTTTGGCACTGTTTACTTTTGTTTCGGGAGAATGTCAGCAACATGGACTCGATTATTATTTCTCACATGCCAAAATCAACAGCCCTTTGCTGGCAGACTACAGGAATCAAATGCAGTCTGCACAGGTGGACAGTCAGATCATCAGAGCCACACAGAAAATACAGGTGAACGGTGTGAGTGCAAATTATTATGCTCCCGTGATCTCCGGTTACGGTTATGATAATATCATCACCAATGGTGCCCAGGTTTCTGCCTTTGTTCAGGCGAATAAAAACATCATATCATCTGCTAATCTCGCTACGCAATATGAAACCGTCCGGCTTTTGAAAGAATCGATCGGAAACACTGCTCAGGTTGCAGAAAAGGATCTTCGCAAAACCATCACGACCCAATATGTAACGGTATATGGAGATTTTCAAGCCTGGTCCTTCAGCCGTGAAATTCTGAGTCTTTTTCAAAGTGAGGAAGGTATACTAAAGCGGCTGACACAATCGGGCGTATACAAACAAACCGATTACCTGACATTTTACGTTTCATTGCAACAACAATTACTGCTCGTGCGTCAGACGGAAATCCAATTCAGGAATGATTGCGCCACACTGAATTATATGTCAGGTATTGTCGATACCAGTCTGATAGAACCGGAATCGCCGGACCTGCGAATAGGTATGGTGCCGGATATCATCAATTCACCTTTTTACCGTCAATACACGCTTGACAGTCTGAATCTGGTCAATCAGCAAAAAACTGTTTTTTATACTTATAAACCGAAGATCAATTTGTATGCCGACGCCGGATACAATTCATCGCTTCAATATGAGCCCTACAAAAATTTCGGTCTCAGCGCCGGTTTGAATTTTTCTGTGCCTATATATGATGGCAAACAGCGGAAAATGAAATATCAGAAAATAAATATCGCGGAAGATACGCGGCAACATTACAAAGATTATTTTCTGCAACAGTATAACCAGCAGATCGCCCAGCTAACGCAACAACTCAGGTCCACCGAATCATTGATCAACGATATCAACGGGCAGATCAAATATTCCGGCACCCTGATCGATGTGAATAAAAAACTTCTGGAGACGGGTGAAGTCAGAATAACTGATTTGATCCTGACGATAAACACTTTTCTGAATGCACGTAATCTGCTGAATCAAAACTTTGTCAACCGTATGCAGATCATCAATCAAATCAATTACTGGCAGGCTTTATGAAAAAATACTTCTCCATCATATTTTGTCTTTACATCGTCTTCGTGGGTTGCCACCCGTCCGAAAAAGCTGAACCGGCAGAAGCGGCTGCCGCAGTCACGCCGGTCTCCGTTGATTCAGTAAAATCAGGACCGATTTCAGACTCCCTTGAACTCAATGCGAGCTCGACCTATCTTCAAAATAGTTTTGTAAAATCTGCTGCCGCCGGGTATATCAAATCCGTTCAGGTAAAACCAGGCGACTTTGTAAACAATGGAAAAACGCTTTTTACACTCGAAACAAAGGAATCTGCCGCCATCGGAGAAACGATCAGCAATCTTGATACATCATTTAAATTCTCCGGGTTGATTACTATCAGTGCCAAGGGACATGGTTACATAACACAACTGAATCACCAAACCGGCGATTATGTTCAGGACGGGGAACAGCTTGCGGTGATCAGCGATCAGAACAGTTTCGTTTTTATATTGAACATGCCCTATGAAGACCGAAACATTGTGCTGGCAAACAAAACAGTATTTCTTACACTGCCGGATGGCACGAGACTGACGGGAACAATCGGAACCATATTTCCAAATGTAGACTCGCTGACGCAGACGCAGGGTGTAACCATCCGGGTGAACCCGGCACATCCGATTCCGCAAAACCTGATAGCCAAAGTGCATATACTGCGCAACTCAAAAAAACAATCTCAGACCGTTTCACGCGCTGCTGTATTATCAAACGATGCCCAAACCAGTTTCTGGGTGATGAAGATGATCGATTCAACCACGGCAGTCAAAGTTCCCGTCAGGAAGGGAATGGAATTTCCCGACCAGATTGAAATTCTGGACCCGGTTTTTAAAAAATCGGACCTGATTCTGATTTCCGGAAATTATGGTCTTGGGGATACGGCGAAAGTAAGTATCGTGAAATAATCACTGCATGAAAAATTATTTCGTCTTATATAAAAATCCGGTGACCGCCTGTCTCATTATCATTCTGCTGGGAGGCATTTTCGTATTTAGCCAATTCAAGACTTCGCTGTTTCCGGAAATTACATTCCCGAAAATTAAAGTTATTGCAGATGCCGGATTGCAGCCGATAGATAAAATGATGGTGACCGTCACCAAGCCACTCGAGAACGCGATAAAACAGGTCCCTGATCTTTTAACCATCAGAAGTACAACCAGCCGGGGAACCTGTGAGATTTCGGCTTTTATGGACTGGAATACGAATATTGACCTGGCACAACAAAGAATTGAATCTAAAATAACGGAGATCAATAATTCTCTGCCGGCGGGCGTACAGGTTACTGTCGAGAAAATGAACCCATCCATTTTGCAGGTGATCGGATATTCGCTTGAATCGAACTACCAACAGAATCCGATCGATATGAAGATGCTGGCGCTGTTTACCGTCAAACCCTTTTTATCGCAGGTGCCCGGCGTATCAGAAGTGAGGATAACCGGCGGTAAAACGAAGGAATACTGGATACGTTTAAATGTTTCCAAAATGGGAACACTGGGTATCACGCCGGATGTTGTGACGACCGCATTAAGCCAGACAAATTTTATTAAGTCGAATGGCTACCTCTCCGATTATCATTTACTCTATCTGTCTGTTACAGATGCGACGGTACATTCCCTGGATCAATTGCAATCAGTCGTCATCAGTAACAATGGAAAGCGGATTATTCATTTGAAGGACTTTGCTGAAATTTCCGTGAATGAAGCGATTGAATACACGAAAATTAATGCGAACGGCCGGGAGAGCATCCTGGTTTCCGTTATCAAACAACCCAATGCAAACCTGATCGATTTATCCGACCAGATGGCTGTCAAGGTAGCTGAACTGCAAAAAATTCTGCCGGCCGGCATTGTTTTGAAACCCTATTATGTGCAGGCCGATTTTGTAAACGAGGCCGTGAAGAGTGTAACAGAAAGTGTATGGATCGGATTGGTGCTGGCCATTTTTGTGTCCGTCATCTTCCTTCGGTCAGTCAAAGCCGGTGCAACCATTTTATTTACGATTCCGGTTACGATCTGTCTTACGCTGATTTGTTTATTCAATTTCGGATATACGTTGAACATTATGACGCTGGGTGCCATCGCTGCGTCCATCGGGCTCATCATCGATGATGCGATTGTAGTGGTTGAGCAAATTCAGAGAACGCACGAGGAATTTCCCGATGAATCTTCGGGTACTTTGATTCATAAAGCGATCCGGTATCTGTTTCCGGCCATGATCGGTTCGTCCATCAGCACGATTGTGATCTTCATTCCCTTTTTATGGATGAGCGGTGTGGCAGGAAGTTATTTTAAAGTGCTGACCAACACGATGATCATCACGCTGACCTGCTCCTTTTTTGTTACCTGGATCGGATTGCCCTGTATTTACTTACTCCTGTCGCAAAAAAGAAAAATGAAGGGGAAAATACCGCCTGCCTTACATGTTCGGAACAAACGGTGGGTTGCCGTTCTGATCCACAGACCCGTGGTGGCTCTCTTACTGGTAGCGGGTATGATTTTGACCATCGTGATCATTCTGCCTAAACTCGAAACCGGGTTTCTGCCGGAAATGGATGAAGGAAGTATCGTGCTGGACTATGCTTCACCACCCGGAACCTCGCTCGAAGAAACAGACCGGATGCTCCGGCAGGCAGAGAAATTGATCGTGCAGGTCCCGGAAGTATCCGGATATTCCAGAAGAACCGGAACGCAGCTTGGCTTCTTTATCACAGAACCAAACACGGGCGATTACCTGATTCAACTTAAAAAAAACCGCAGTCGCACCACCGACGAAGTGATTGCAGATATCAGGAAAAAAATCGAATCCACACAGCCCGCTCTCCGTATCGATTTTGGACAGGTGATCGGCGATATGCTGGGCGACCTGATGACATCTGTTCAGCCTGTATCCATAAAGATTTTCGGGAATGATGCCGGCACTCTGAAAACACTCTCTGCACAGGTTGCGGAACTCGTAAACAAAGTGCCGGGAACGGCGGATGTTTTTGATGGTGTGGTGATAGCAGGACCTTCTGTAAATGTGATTCCAAAATTTGACAGATTATCCCAGTATGGCATCACGCCGGCCTCCCTTCAATACCAGATCCAGACCAACCAGCAGGGGAATGTGGTCGGTACTATTTTCGAAAAAGAACAGACTCCTTCTATCCGTATTATTGATTCCGGTTATAAAAATCATTCCGTGGATCAGCTGAACCGGTTACAGATTTTTTTACCATCCGGTAAATTAAAAGCCATCAGTGAACTGGCGACCATACAGGTAAATGAGGGAGATGCAGAAATCAAGAGAGAAAACCTGCAGGCAATGGGTGAAGTCACATCCAGACTTGAAAATCGCGATCTGGGTAGCACGATGAGTGAAATAAAACAAAAAGTCGCCGCCGGCATATCCCTGCCTCAGGGATACCATATCGAGTATGGTGGTGCATATGCTGAACAACAGCAGTCATTCAAAGAATTACTATTTATCCTGCTGGCATCCAGCTTACTGGTTTTTGCCGTCATTCTTTTCCTGTTTAAAGACTTCAGCGTTGCCGTGTTGATCATTCTCCTGGCCGTTTTGGGCATCTCCGGAAGTTATCTGGCTTTATACTTAACCGGCACTCCATTAAATGTTGGCAGCTATACCGGCCTGATCATGATCGTTGGTATCATCGGCGAGAATGCCATTTTTACTTTTCTGCAGTTCCGTGATTCACTCAAGGAAAGGTCGGTGGATGATTCTGTGGTATATGCGATTTCCACGCGACTAAGACCGAAATTGATGACCGCCATCGGCGCCATCATTGCGCTACTACCACTGGCCCTGGGTCTTGGAACAGGTGCCCGGCTGCATCAGCCCCTTGCCATTGCCGTGATCGGAGGATTTGTTTTTGCGCTTCCCATCCTGCTGATCATTTTACCTGCCATGCTGCGTATTTTATTTAAGAACTACCCTGTTCAAACTACAGAATTGCCACAGATTTAGCCTTTATTTTTGAATCATGAATAACATGAAATACATGAGCAGGCTCATGGCGGCCATTATCCTTTTCAGTTATCCGGCAGTTGGTTTTGCCCAAAATGCCAGCGGATATAAACTCACCAAAACATTTAAAATCGCGAGCGGAGGCGGATGGGATTATATCGCTGTAAATGATCATAAATTATATGTATCTCATAGTACACAGGTAAATATTCTGGATGCCTCAAACGGAGATTCGCTGGGATATATTCCGGGAACCACCGGTGTGCATGGCATTGCATTTATTCCTGACCTGAACAAAGGATATGTGAGTTGTGGCAGATTGAATTCCATAACGGTGTTTGATTTGAAAACGAATGCGGTTCTAAAGCAGGTACCGGTTGGTCAAAATCCGGATGCCATCATGTATGAACCGTTTTCTAAAAAGATTATTACCTGCAACGGGCGCAGCAATAATCTGAGTCTGGTAGATCCGCAAACAGATACCGTTGTTTCGACGATCGCGCTTTCCGGGAAACCCGAAACAGCTGTTAGCGACAGGGCCGGTAAAGTATTTGTAAATATTGAAGACAAAAATTCGATCAGCGAGGTTGATATCATAGCAGGAAAGGTGCTGGATACCTGGACGCTTGCGCCGGCAGAAGGTCCCACCGGACTGGCCATCGATTTGAAAACAAAGAGGCTGTTTGCAGGATGCGATAAACAGCTCCTTGTGGTTGACTATACCAATGGTGATGTAATAAACCGTTTGCCCATCGGTGACGGTTGCGACGGAGTTGCCTTTGATGAAATATACAAATATGTATTTGCACCCTGCGGGGCGGGTATACTGTCCATTGCGGAAGAAGATGCCCGGGGAAGATGCAAAATTATCGACAATATCAAGACCAAAAAATCAGCCAGAACGATTATCAACGAACCCTCAACACACAGCGTATTTCTGCCGGCAGCCGAATTTGGAAAAGAGGTTCAGGGGCAGAGACCTCCGGTCATTCCCGGAACTTTTCAGATCATGGTATACTCTAAATAAATGTACGTGACCCGGCATCATTCGAATGGAAAAAGTCCTGAGCAAAGTTAAAATTTTCGTAACGGAACTATTTTCCGGGCGAAATCTGTCTTTTTTAATATATCACAATCTGCGTCACACAGAAACGGTCGTCGATCGGGCAAATGAAATGGCGACTTATTACGAAATAGATGACACAGAAAAATTTTGCCTGATTTCTGCCGCCTGGTTTCACGATACGGGGCATTTATTTAATGAACTGGCAGATCATGAGAAAACGGGTTGCGATCTGATGACTTCTTTCCTGAGGTCATTTTTTATTGATGAAAAGCTGATTAGCAAAATATCAGATTGTATCTATGCAACGAAAATTCCATCAGATCCGAAGACGCTTAATGAAAAAATTATTTGCGATGCGGATACATATCATTTCGGAACCAAAGAATTTCGGATAACCGATCCAAAAGTTTATGAAGAAATGGAAGCAAGGCTCCATGTTCATATAGATAATAAGGTAGACAGATCCATCCAACTGCTGGAATCCCACCGGTTTTTTACCGATTACTGTCAGAATCTGCTGAACAAAGGGAAACAGGAAAATATTGATTTCCTGAAAAGCGCTGAATGACAAAGGCCTGTGTGGTTTAAACCCCAAAGAATTAATGTCTATGCATTAATTTTGCTTCAAATCTTTTAATCATGAGATACCCAAAAATCTTTGTTTTTATTTCTTCTTCAATGATTTTATTTTCCTGCGTCAGCAACAAAAAATTTGAACTTGCGCAAAATCAGGCCCGGCATGTCCGGGATTCCCTTACCGGAATCAATACGAATTTACAGTCCGACCTGAATATCTGTAAAGATTCGACCAGAGCAAAAGATAAAAGGATTGCTTCCCTGCAGGATCAAAATGCTCTTTTGAAACAAAATAATACCCAGGCATTAAGACAACTGCAGGATCTTTCTGTGATCACCAGCACACAGGCGGAGAGTATAAAAAAATCTCTCGACAATATCGGTGCAAAGGATGTGTACATCATGGACCTGCAAAAAGAAATGCAGCGGAAGGACTCATTAAATATGGCGCTGGTGATCAACCTCAAAGGAGCCATTGGCAATATGGCGGATGAGGATATCAATATCAAAGTGGACAAAGGCGTCGTTTTTATCGATATATCCGACAAACTGTTATTTAAAAGCGGCAGTTATGATATTACGCCAAGAGCAAAAGAAGTTCTGGGCAAAGTGGCAACAGTTCTGAAAAACCAGCCTGACCTTGAATTCATGGTGGAAGGCCATACCGACAATATTCCTTATAAAAGAGGGCCATTGCTCGACAATTGGGATCTTAGTGTAAAGCGCGCAACGGCCGTGGTTCGTGTACTACAGAATGAATATGGACTTCCTCCGTATCACATCACCGCCGCGGGACGCAGTGAGTATCAGCCGGTCACAACAAACGATACCAATGAAGGACGTGCCTTGAATCGCCGCACACGTATCGTGATTTTACCACAGCTTGACCAGTTTTTTAAACTGCTGGAGACAAAATAAGATAAAACAGACGGTTTCAAACCCGGAAGATTTTTAACTCTTCCGGGTTTTTTCCAGAAGTTCTTTTCTCCTGGTCCAACGTGCAATTGGCTGCGGGAGATAATAGGATTTACCCTTTTTATCTGCCAGGCCCATGGATCGTATAAGGGATTTACTGATGGAAGCAATTTTTGCAGAAGGCTTCACTGTTGCGGTTTTGAATTTTTCTTCAAATATCCGGATGGCCTTATTGATCCATATTAATTCTTCCTTGGGCATCTTAAGCTGACGATAAAGAATCATCAGTCGATCGTATACTTTTTCATTCAGCGGATATGCGGATGCGATTTTTTTATACTCATTCACCGCTTCCTCCTTATCCTGTTTTTCCAAATCACCGGCCTCGCCGAGCCATGGAATAAGTTTTAGGGGTTCATCCTTATTAATATTTTTTACCCTGGCCATCCGGAGTTCAATGGTTCTTTTTTTTCATTTCTGCCTGGAATATTTCAGGCAATGTCATGTTGCTATAATCGTTTACAGAATATCCCGCAACGGAAACATTTTTAGTACCCTGATCAATACTCTGCGTCTGCAACTCCATTCTACGGGTACCCGCGGAATCATTAAATTCTATTTCCGTCACCAGTGTCCGTGGCTGAGTCAATGCCTGCAATAAGGGATGGGTGGACATATTACTGCCCATTATTTTTATCATATTCCCTCCGATCGCGCCCATGATATAATCCCCCTGCGTATCGAAATCCATTTTTGCGCACCATACAGATCCTTTATTACCCTTAGTGTCCGTCAATACATATTCCTCCGCGGTGTAATTGCCCACCTGTTTATGATTTCCTGTTTTTACCGACTTCATTTCTTTTCCATCTGTCCTT
>DASXKM010000456.1:0-5783 GCA_036496825.1 Puia sp.
ATTGGTATTTTGTTTCAACACTGACCCCTTTTGTCAGTGTCTGATAAACCACACAGTATCTTTCCGTCAGTTTGGACAGGCTGGCCATTTGTTCCGGTGTAGCATCAGTTTCTAAATCAAATAGAAGACGGATCATTTTAAATCCGACAGCGGCTTCCTTCGATACACCCAGCGTGCCTCTGAAATCCAGATCACCTTCCGCCTTTACTATTCCGTATTTAATATTAACTCCGATCGCCGTCGAAACCGCGCTCAATGTTACGCCGGCGCAGGCTACCAGGGCTTCGAGTAACATATCGCCTGAGCAGGCGAGCATACCGGTGCCGCCTGTTGCCGGATGTAGTCCGGCTTCTGTAATGGCCCTTCCGGTTTCAACCTTACAGGAAATTCCTTCCCCCACTTTCCCCTCCGCTTTCAGAGTTATTATAGCCGACCCCGGGTCAGTCCGGTACTTTTCTTTAATGGGCTCCTGTAAACTTTTCAATTCGGATGAATTCATCTTTCAAAATTTAGTACTGAATCAGTTTCTGGTATCAAATTTAACGATTGTGAACTGACAGGCAGGGAAATTGCATAGGTACTGAGATAACGCTTTTTAGAAAGGCCAAAATCATTTTATATGACGACAACAACTGTTGCTTTTAATTTTATGGACAAGACCTACGACGCTGATGTGGAATATTTCGAACCACCCGGGGTGATGCCCTATTATAAGGTCAATATTTCAGACCCTCAGTTAGTAAATGAATTCGGCATGGTCCATAATTTTAAAGAAGAGATCCGGAATGGATGGGTGGTTTTGGAACCAGCTCTGGATCCGCAGGGTAGATACCACGCATATTTCTGGACCTGTCTGATGACTTCCATTTATATTCTGTTGCTGAATAATAATGCATAGAACACAGCACAGTTGAATATCGAATAAAGAATATTATTTTTCTAAAATCGAATAAATACCAGAATCTATTTGCTGAAAGAAGTGATGGTGGTTTGCTTTGCGTAGCGTGCGGGATTCGATTCTCTGATTATCTGGTGAGCTGTCAATGCTTCTATTCTGTGTTCCGTACGCTGATCAGATAATACTGATTTACGAAGACAGTTTGCGCATATTCCTTTGCACACGGGGATTGATTTTTGGCTGGATAATAGGTTACACATGGTTTGTTTTTATATCACAAAAGTCATCCAAATTCCACTCCACGGTTTTATCCTAAATGACCACTATTTGCTCTGTATTGACAAAATTTGACAAGTTTCTATATGTATTTATTATATTCCGCAGCAGTTCATAAAAACAATTAATAATTAATCATTGATAATTATTCAATTGATCCTCCACTGAAATCCATCTGACCATTTATAGAAGCTTGTCACATCGTTTTTGTGGATTTCCAGCCAGGCTTTAACAGTCGGATTTTCAGACGAAGCAAATGCGATATGAGCAAATACCTCTGTTAAACCTCTATCATTCATTTCTGTGAAGTAGGGAACATAAAAGTCCCAGTAAAAACCATAATTGTCTTTTTCAGTTGCTTTTAAAAACTCGCAAAGAGATGAAAATTTCCTGATGAACTTTTCAGTATCTGTTTTACCCGCATTGGCGCTGTCATTGTCCAGCGCTGAATTGAGCGCCAGCGCTAATTCCGCGCCTGAAAAATTATTCTTCTCCTTTTTCTTATTTAAATCAAGCATATCAGGACTCACATTGATAGTAACATTTTTTTCATCCGTTTTACTTACATGAGCGCCCATTATTTTTTGGACGTTATCGAAGTTCGCGGGGGACCTTTTAGAATTTGGTTCTAAGACAAGAAACCGGCAGAAGGCCAGTAGTGCAGGAATTTTATTGCTGCTGAATAAAATACGACCGATTGCATTGTGTGAACTCGCATGACTGGGATTCAGGGAAACCGAATGCTGAAATGATAATAGGGCTTCGTCCCTTTTATTTAATTTGTTCTGACTGATTCCTTTGTTATAATACAACTGAAAATAACCGGGAAATAGTTTAATTCCTTCATCGTAGATATCAATTGCCTTCTCGGTTTTTCCTTCTCCATCCAACGCATTACCATACCCGACATATACTGTTTTTAGCACCGGATCATGGGGATGAGTCCTGAGCGCCCGTTTGGAATAATTGATGGATTCTTCAAAATTGTCGATTGATAAATAGCTATAAGCCATCTCTGCCAATGCGGCCAGATTGTCTCTGTCAATTTTCAACGCCTGGCTATATCTTGAGAATGCCGAATCCACTTCTCCCTTGTCCTGGAATACAACGCCTTCCTGCACGAGATTATCTGCCTCCTCCTTTTGCTGGCCGAAAACGACGGTTGAAATGAATGTAAACAGGACAAGTATTGAAATTGTTTTGAAACGATGGTAAACAGAACGGAGTATCGTCATTTTTATAGTCGTATGGATTATGAATCGAAGTCTTTTTGTCCCGCCTGCATGATGACCTGGTTTATTTCGAATAGCTCAGCTGATATTTAATTTGCCGGCTGCCCAATCTCAATACAATCAGGGAAAGAACCGATGACACTACAAAGGCAACAGCCATTGGAGTAACGGACGGCTTTTCAAACAGACTGATGAACACGGATATCAAAGCGCCGAGACCCATCTGTATGGCACCCATCAGTGAGGAAGCGGTCCCTGTGTTTTTTGAGAAAGGAGCCAATGTCAGTGCTGCAGTATTGGGATTTGTAATGCCAACACAGGATAATAAAACAAAAATAAATACAATGATCAAAGGTAATTGAAGCCACCCCATTTGTGAAGCTATAATAAATAACACAGAAAAAATAACGTATACCGGTAGAATAATATTCAGGATTTGTTGACTTTTATATTTTTTCAAAAACAGATTATTCAATTGGCTGGAGCCGATAAAACCAATCGAGAGCATCGCAAATATCCAGCCATATGCCTTTTGTGAAACACCGTAAACATTCATGAATACAATGGGTGAACCGGAGACATACGCAAACAGTCCGGCAAATGCAATACCACCTGTTAAACAATAGGTATAAAACTGAGGTGTTAGGAAGACCGAAAGAAAGCTACGGGTAATCGGCCCTGGTTTTAGTGACAAAGATGTATCGGGTGCGTTCCCAGGCGGCAGCCAGAAAATGCAACAAAGAAATATAATAATACAAATGAATGTCAGAACTATAAACACGGCGTGCCATCCTAATGAGCTGACTATATATCCGCCGGCAGTCGGGGCTATCATCGGGGATGCGCCCAGTACCAGTATCAGCAAGGCAAAAACCTTTGCGTTGTCTTCAACCGGAAATAAATCCCTGACCAATGTGACGGATACGACGGTGGCTGCACAACTTCCGAGTGCCTGGATAAACCGTAAAAAAATCAATGTGCCGATAGAATACGACACCGCACAGCCAAGTGATGCCAATATATAAACTGACAATCCGATAAAGAGCGGTTTTTTTCTTCCAAATCGATCCAGTAGCGGTCCGTACAGTAATTGTCCCAAAGAAATACCAATAAAGAATCCACTTAACGACAGGGACACTCTCGAAGCTGAGGTTGCCAGATCCCCGGCGATCGCCGGAAACCCGGGCAGATACATATCAATGGAAAAAGGACTCAATGCTGTGAGACCGCCCAAAATCAGTATTAAAGAAACATACCTCGACCTTGTCATTCATTACTGGTTTCATGGTTTTATGTCGGCAATCGTTCGAAGATCTGCAAATATCGCACGAAGCGGTATGCAAAAAACATTTACAAATAATTAAATACATCCCGGGCAGCGTTCTACAAAAAAAATAAAATTCAAATTTTTCCCATACCATTAACAGTGTTCTAAATGATTGTGAAAGTAGGAGAGCACAGCTGCTGGCTCTGATAAAATAAAATATTTTAGTCCATCCGTAAACGTTAAACCAAAACAGCATCATGAGAACCCACAAACCGCAACTTTTCTCCGTTATTGTTTTTTCAGCATTTATTTCCTGTACCCCAAAAACCAATTTGTCAGATCAGAGCGGCAACTGGGCATTTGAATACGAACTCGATGGTCCGGCGAGGAGCGAGGCTGTTTCTTTTGTGATTGGCGATGAGATCTATATCGGAACCGGATGGAACGGACTCACCACGCGCTTTGCTGATTTCTGGAAATTTGATCAGACCAGTCGTTCCTGGATACAGATTACGAATATGCCCGGTATATCAAGAAGTTCCGCCATCGCATTCAGTATCGGGCAAAAAGGCTTTGTGGGAACCGGTTTCGATGGAACCAATATCCTAAGTGATTTTTATGAACTCGATACAGAAGGAAATGTTTGGACGAAGAAGTCGGATTTTCCCGGCGGTAAACGTTATGAAGCCGTTGCCTTTTCGATTGGAAATTTGGGATATGCAGGCACAGGCTCTGATGGCGATAACGCACTAAAGGATTTTTATCAATATGATCCCACAACTGATAAATGGACGGAGATCGGTTTTAGCGGGAATAAAAGATATGGCGCTACAGTGTTTACTTATCAAAACGCAGCCTATCTGGTCACGGGCGTAAACAAGGAAACGTTGCAAACGGATTTCTGGAAATTTGATCCGGCCGCTCCTTCTCATAACTGGACGGAACTGCGAAAGATTTCTAACCTGAGTAATGAATCTTACGACGATAATTATACAACCATCGTACGCTGGAACGCGGCATCTTTTGTGATTCCACCATATGCCTATCTAAGCACGGGAGAAAACGTGGGATACAATGCCAATACCTGGCGCTACGATTTTGTAAAAGATATCTGGACGGTGAAAACCGCTTTTGAAGGCACTCCTGTTACCGGAGCCGTCGGTTGCTCATTAGCAAGTACGACGGGTGGCGGTGGTTTTATTTCAACCGGACGGTCGGCTCCGGGCCCGACGGGCTCTTCCGATTTCGTATGGGAGTTCTTCCCGGAACAGAATGCGAACCCGAACGACAACAATTAAATCAAGTGAATTTGCCAGGGGATATGGCAATAAAACCTGGTTCGAAAAGGATGCGGATTAAGCTTCGCTCCGGAATGAACCAGGGTTTAAAGCCCTGCTGGGGAAACAATTACAAACTGTAAACGGGGAAATCGACTCAATAAGTGTAAGACTTAATAAGCACGGCGCTCACGCCGGTTGTAACAGCACTGTCTTTAACCAGCCGGTTGGTGGCGTCAAAACTATAAAAATGGGTGGCCGTTACAAGCGTACCGCTGGAAGAGCTGGAGGCGGTTTTAATAAAGTATTTGGCTTGCGGGTAAAATACCTGACCCATAGTTAATGTATTGGGCAGGTCTGTATAATATGTATAACTGGTTAAATTGCCATTGCTGGTAGACTCTGTTATCGCATTTCCCAGATTGTCATAAGCATAATCGGTTGTATGATCGAGTTCTGATCCGGAGGAAGAATAATTGTAATTTTTTATCTGCAGAATTTGTTTGTTTGAATTGTAAATATATTTTTCTGTGGACGTATCCTGGGTATCGTTATACTGAAACGTGCTGTCCAGGGTTCCAAACGCATTGAGCCATAAAATTTCATGTACGCCCAATACATTGGAGTTGTACAGATCCATAGTCAGGGAGTTATTGGAAGAATATGCATAAACAAACTTCACAATGGCCGGCTCGGGTATGGCCGTCATGCTGATGATCCTGTTATTACCATCGTACGTGAGGTTATAAGTTGTGAGGGAGTTAAATCCGGTCGCACGGATATCCTCTGTATAAGTCTTGGGTAATGAAGCGCTGCCGGTAGAAGGTGTATCG
>DASXKM010000457.1:0-4703 GCA_036496825.1 Puia sp.
TATAACAGAACAGTTTTATAATTCTTTCCATGGATCAAGACCAACCAAAACGGATCCGCAGATATGCCAGCACCTTTGGCATTCTTATACTCCTCGCCGCGGTTTTGGGTTTTTATTATTTTAAATATGTGCCGGAAAGACGAAGCGAATATAACCGTGCTGCTTTCCTCGAATTAAGCCAGATAGAACATGCGCTACGAAATCAGGACGATGCTTATAGTAATGCTTTGCGGCTTATCGTTCGTCAGAATACAATAGATAGTTTGGCATTTGATAAATTTAATCTTCAGAAAACTGATTCCGTTAAACTCAAGGGTGGAAAGTTCGTCAGATCAAGTCGTTTTAACTTTGTTGATGCCCTGGGTAGCTGGCAGTTGCTTTATCCCGTATATAGTCTTCTAAATCCGGCACAGGAACATGATTCGATAAAGCCAGTTTACACGCTTTCAAAGAATGCAGACACGCTGATGCTTGGTATCGTTTCAACATACAAAGATATTTTTGACGACTACTTATTGATAGATAACCAGGAATCCATAGACGGAGAATACGATAAAGGGCAAATTATTTTCCAGTCGGGTGATTTGTACATGAATGACCGTGTAGTTGCGGACAGCCTTCTGAAAACGAAAGACGGTTTCAGCCTTGATAACTTACAGGATGTTACGATTGGTGGTACGGGTTACAAATTATTCCTCTTTCCTTTTGAAATGGGATCGCAAAACCTCATTCTTGTCGGATTGATCAGTGGTTCAAACTACCGGGAAGCCAATCTGAAAATACCTTTCAGTTTTTTTTCTGTTTTTATCGTGATGGTTCTGTTACTCATCATTCATCTTCCGATCCTGAGAATATATATCCTCGGATCCAATGAAAGGATTCGTGAAAGAGACATCCGCCTGATCATTGGTTCTTACTTCGTGGCCGCGTTTTTTGGATTTTTTATCTTCACAAAAATATTTCTGAACAGGGAGCAGGCAGTTCAAAATGAAAAAAACATAAATACCATTTCCTGCAAAATCATCAGCAACTTTCAAACAGAACTGAACAATATTAACAGACAGCTCTGTTCATTTGACGACACGCTGTCGGAGCTTATCAAGGCGAAGGATACCATTTATTTAAATTATTTAAGTGCACCTCCCGACAGCAATGCAAATACAGGTCATTTGGATACCATTTTTAAACCCCGGATTTATTCTTACCCCAATATTGTTTTCTGGATCAGTGACAGTGGCCAATGGGTGGCCCGATGGGGTTTCAAAGATGCGCTTACGAAGTCGTCGATGATCAATGTCTCTGACAGGACATACTTTAAAGATTTTAAAAATAATGAAGCGCTGTCGATCATAGGCGTGGATAGTCCGATCACGATACAACCGACATTGTCAAAACTGGAAGGTGAGTACGTAGTGACCGTAGCAAAACGAAGCGCAATTCAGGATAGTATCGTCGTTGGAAAACAAAGTGCGAATCAGGATAGCATCATTAAGAAAAAGCCTTTTTTGATCGGTATGGCAACAGAAATGCACGCTGTATATAATGTTATTATGCCACCGGGTTATAACTTCAGCATCATCAATGAATCCGGAGATATTCTGTTCGACTCCAAACCAGGTCGACCACTGCTTTCCAACATTTACAAGGAAATGGAAAATCCGGAGCGGTTACAGCAGTCGGCTCTTTACCGTAATAAAAGATATTTTGAAAACCTGCGGCTCAGGAGTAAAGATATGGCATTACTCTCCCAACCGGTCGACGGGACGCCTTATCAATTGCTGGTCTATTATAATAAGGCCCGTTCCGATGAGTTCGAAGAACATATCATAACCATGTCTTCTATATTAATCGGTGCTGTGATCTGTCTGGTGATTTTCTCAAGCCTGATCAATCGATGGTCCAAGGATAAAAACAGGATGCTCGAGAGCCGCTCCCATCATTTTGAGTGGTTATACCCTACGAACGACTTCATTAAACAGGAATATTATGTGCATCTGATCCGCTGGATGCTTCTGCTTTCAGGTGTTTACCTGCTGGCATGGGTATTTATGGAGACCTTACCAGCCCGTTCAGAATTTTCCTTTTTATTCATCACGCTGTTATTTCCATTTTATATTGCCGTGTTTTATTACGAACTCCGGGAAAGATATTATGACATACAGGAACAAAGGACAGACATCAACTGGTATTATGCCCGGCCATCCATTGCGTTAAGGGGCAGCTTACTCATCATCATCATTCTCATCAATTGTTTTACTTCATTCGTTCGTTTTTCACTGGGTATCGCGCTGCCGGTTTTAATAACCCAGTTGATCTGGGTATTTATGATTATGGTGTCCACTATCCGGTTCAGGTATTTCATGATGAAAAGGAAAAACGCCAGCTATTCGGATGATATAAAACAGGTTCCGAAATACAAGATCGTATTAGCACGTATCCGTTCTTTTTTATTCCGGATCTCCGGTCCCATCCGATCAGCCGTATTCCGGATTGCAACATATGAACATAGTCACGACAAACCGGGAAGAAAAAATCAGGCTTCTTTGGAACATGCAGAAATAACCGATCCGGTTATCAAAACAGAATCTCCATATAGCATTTCGACAAGGTTCATCTGGTCCATTTTAATTGGCGTTACACTGATCAGCGTCGTTCCTGCTTTTAGTTTATTCTGGTTATTCTATCGCCAGGAAACAGGTCTTTATCTCCATACCGACCAATTGATCATGTCAAAAGAAATCGACCAGCGGAGCCAGGCTATCAATCAGCATATAAAAGATTTCAAATACCGGATTATCGATTCGACAGATCGATCCAACATCGGTAAGTTGAAATTTTCCGATGGTATCTATATGATTTCAGGCAAGGTCATCACCATCGATGGCACAAAAACAATACGCCCGCCGATTGTCTACCCAACAAAGGAATACATACGGCTACATGATCAGTTTTTCCATGATGATAGTTTAGTCCTTGACTGGACCACACCGACTTACAGAGCTGCAGACTCTTCATGGTTTTTTGCCGGCCAAAGAACAAATGATCCTTCCGGACCCGAACTCCTGTACAAAAAGCGAAAAGATGGTGTAAACCCCGGCGCTTTCAGTCTCACTTCAGACCTCAAAGCATGTTGGAATACCACCAGACTCATCGGTTATTCATTTTTGGGAATGGGCACTGCTTTTTCTATATTTTTCATTGTGGGTCTCTGTTTCAGTCTGACAATCGCCTATTTTCTAACCCTTTCACTGGCGAGGCGGATTTTCCTTGTGGAATTACAACAGGTCGTCGGTCAAAACAAGACCGACATAAAACACGCTGGCAAATTGTATGAAGAAAGTGGAATCCAACCGGCTATCCGATCAATGATATCGGGAACCTCACAACAATCCCCAGGTCACACTCCTGGCTCGTCTCCCAATGAAATGAAAAATGATGATTCCCGGAAGCCTGGCCTGCGTGATATTTACCTTTTTGAAAAAAAACTTCCTTTGTATAAACTGGAAGCATTGATGCCCACGCTGATCAACACGCTCGAACCCGTTTACTATAATCTTTGGAATAAATTGGCAGCCCGGCATAAATTCATTCTATTTGATTTTGCCCAGGATGGCTTTGCGAATTATAAAGCAGGCAGAGACCTCCAGGCGCTCATCGAAAAGGGTCTGTTATTTTTTGACGGTCAGCGTCTCTGTGTGATGACACTGAGCTTTCAGGAATACATATTGCAAATGAAAGACGACACTGAACTGAACAGCTTCCTTAACAAGGCAAAGAAAGAGGACACGTGGAAAAAGATTCAGACCCCCCTGCTCGTTCTTCTCATGGCGGCCGGCATATTTATTTTTGCCACGCAGGAAGAGGTTTACAAAAAAATTACAGGATTACTCGCCACCATCACCTCCCTTCTTCCATTGTTGACTGGTATGTTTGGCAAATCTGCAGGAAAAACCGGAGACAGTTAAAACGCTTGACTAAAAATGATATATTTATATACGATGTCGTTTTTCGAGAGCTGTCTAAAACCAATGACGGATGAAAATGAAAACCTGGGTGTTGATCGCCCGTTGCCTGCTGGGGTTTCTTTATCTGGTATTTGGTCTCGATTATTTTTTTCATTTCATCCCCTATCAGCCTCTGCACACCGGTAAACCAGGCGCACTTGTCGCAGGACTCAAAGGCACGGGCTATATATATCCCATGATGAAAACCATCCAGATTTTGGGCGGTTTGTCCCTACTCTTTGACCGGTATGCTCCTTTCTCGGCAGTAGTACTTTTCCCGATCAGTCTGAATGTTTTGTTATTTCATACCATCCTGGTGCCATCGGGCTGGCTGATGGGTGTCACACTGATGGTTCCCAACGTGTTTCTGGGAATTGCTTACCGAAAATATTACCAGGGCCTGTTTACTGCAAAACCGATTATATGATTCGAATCAAAACAACAGAAATAATTACGGCTATTCTTTCTTTTGCATTTGCCGTCAACGGCCACAAAAGCGTTGCACAATCACACGTCGCAAATAGCGATGAGTCAAAAGTTCCTCCCTATATTTTGCCCGATCCGTTAAAGATGCCGGATGGTAAGGAAGTAACAACAAAAGAAGAATGGATGACTATCCAAAGACCGTACATCTATCACTTGTACGAGGAGAATCAGTTTGGCAGGTATCCGTTAAATCATCCGCCGCTGAGTTACCGT
>DASXKM010000458.1:0-8624 GCA_036496825.1 Puia sp.
CTCAGGATAAGCGTATTAAATACAACGGTTCTCACATATTTCAATTCATATCCGTGTTGCATAAAATAAAAATAAAGGCTCAGCAATCCGGCGGAGATCACCAATCCCTGTAAAATGCTCATACGAAGTTCTTTTCCGGAAAAGATATTTTGCCCGTAAGGTCTTGGCTTGCTCAACATGATATCATGTTCCACCGGTTCTCTTTCAAAAAATACGGAGCAGGTGGGTCCCATGATCAGTTCCAGGAAAATGACATGAACCGGCGTAAAGACGTTCGGATATTGCCACCCGAATATCAGTGGCAGGGAAGCCGTCAGTATAATCGGAATATGAATGGAAATGATATAACGGACCGCTTTCTTAAAATTGGCATATATTTTTCTGCCTTCTGTAATTGAATCCGTGATTTTATCCAGGTCATCATCGGTGATTACAAGATCCGCAGCTTCTTTCGCTACCTCCGTTCCTTTACTGCCCATGGCAATGCCAATATCGGCAGATTTTAGTGCAGGCGCATCATTCACACCATCTCCGGTCATAGCCACGATCTGTTGATTCGCCTTCAGGGCGTTTACAACTTTCAGTTTTGCCTGCGGAAACATCCGCACATACATATGAACGTCAGAAACGCGTTTCATTAAATTCTCTTCGGGAAGATTCATGACCTGCTCGCCGGTTAAATAATCCCGGCCATATCTCAGACCGGTGGTTTTGGCGATATGCAAAGCCGTCGCAGGGAAATCGCCTGTAATCAATTTGATCGAAATTCCCGCCTGATACCATTTCTCAAAAACATCCCGCACATTTTCTTTGGGAGGATCGTAGAGTGATAAAAAACCTTCAAACTTCCAGTTAAAATCATCCTGTTTTTCCGGATACTTCTCTGAGGGCACGATGGCACTGCAAATGCCCAGCACGCGAAAACCGGATGACGCCATATCTGAAACTATTTTTTCCTGTCTGCCAAGCGTGTCAGCCTCCAGTTTGCAGATCCTCAGAATTCTTTCCGGTGCCCCCTTTCCGGCTACCCAAATACCCTTGTCTGTTTCATACACATGCGTCATCATGGGCGGGATTCCACCCAGGGGATACTCATGAATGAATTTCATTTTTTCATAGTAGCCTGCTTCACCCTGTTTTTGATATGCTTCGTTGATGGCTTTTTCCATCGCATCGAAAGGATCTTTTTCGGATGCCATTCGTGCAAAAAGGAGAACCCGGTTGATACCATCATCCGATCGATCGGCCGGATCTGCCATCCTCGCTGTTTCAAAATCATAGACTGCTTTTACTTCCATTTTGTTTTTGGTAATCGTACCTGTTTTGTCCAGGCAGATCACGCTGACGGCTCCCAGATTTTCGATCGTTTGAGCCTCCCTTGTAATGATTCCGAGCTTTGCCATTTTTGCAGCGCCCAGCGCCATAAAAGCGGCAAAGGCGACCGGGATCTCCTCAGGAATTGCCGACATGGCCAGCGTTAATCCAAGCAGCAAACTTTGAAAAACATCCCGGTTGTGCATGTAGTTGATCAGCCAGATGATCGCGAAGGCGGTTACGCCAAATGCCGTGAGCCATTTTACAAAATAGCCAATCTGTTTTTGCAATGCCGTCTTCGGAGCCGTTTGTTCAGACAGTGATTTACCGATTTTGCCCAGCACCGTGCTGTTTCCGGTTAGAGAAACGCGGGCATAACAACTGCCTGAATCTATTAGGGTTCCCTGAAAGAGCTGGTTGGAGCCGGGCTGCGGATTTTTTTCTGCGGGGAAAGATTCACCGGTAATAACCGATTCATTGACCGTCAGGTCATTTGAATGCAGGATAACGGCATCAGCGGGTATTTTATCGCCTTCCGTTAAAATCATCAAATCGCCCGGGAGCAGATCCCCGATAAGTATCATCTCTTCCTGTTGATCACGAATCACGGTAATTCTGGCCTGGGTAAATTCTTTCAGCGCTTCAAGGGCACGATTGCTTTTGGTTTCCTGATAAATAGAAATCGCCACCACAAAACACATGGCCGTCAACATCAGCAGGCCTTCATCCGATTCACCTAAAACAAAATACAGTGTGGCGGCGAACACCAGCATCAGAAACATCGGTTCTTTAAAAACGTTCCACACCGCCATTAAAAAGCCCCGCTTTTTGACTGCGCCAAAAACATTCTTTCCAAATTGTTTCAGCAGAGGCTGGATTTCCGACTTCTTTAATCCGGAATAAAATACCAGGTCTGGTGGCTGTGCAGGCATGCGAATTAGTTTATCATTTACCCTGGTATCCTTCATTTCGGTTGAGTAAGATATTCAGTGGTTTTAAACTGCTTTCCTGATCACTGATGATCTTTAATATAGCGAGTAAGGGAATGAATAAAATCATGCCGGCCACACCCCATAAGATGGTACCCGAAATCATGGCTACCAGCGTGGACCAGGTACTCAGATTCAGTTGTACCCCGACAATTCTCGGAAAAATCACATTCGCTTCCAGGTACTGCACAAAAACAAAAATCAATATCACACCTGCGGGATACCAGAGCGAATCCTTTGTGATGAGGGCGATGGCAAAAGGCATCGATGCACTGATAATAATTCCTACATAGGGAATGATGGTCATGAAAGCGGTCACCATTCCGTATAGTATCGCGTGTTCAATGCCCAGCACCAGTAAGCCGGCGCTGTTCAGCACACCAACGATCAGATAAACAAAAAAAGTTCCCTTCACAAAATGAAAATAAGTGAGTGTGGATTGTTGCAATATCCAGCGCATACTGTCGCGGCGATCCGGACCAGCCATGATTTCAAGGAACCGGACGAAAGTGCCCCGATGATATAAAAACAAGCTGGTATAGACAGGAATCATAATCAGCGTAAAAAGCATGGACAACGAGAGACTGAAAATCGTTTTTAGAAAAGATCCCAACCCGTTCTGAATATTGAGTATGAACTTGTTCAGCCAGACCGACTGATCGCTTTCATCAATGCCCATATTATTTTTCAGCCAGTTTCGAATACCCGGCGAATAGGATACGAGCTTATTAGTCATACGGGGAATATCGCGCAGGAAAATATTTAGTTCATAACCCAGCAGGCAAAGCAACGCTACGAATAAAATAATCACCATAAAAATTACCATGAAAACAGCCAGACTACGGGGCCATTTTTTTTCTTCCAGTTTTTTACAAACAGGGTACATAATCAACGCCAGCAGGAGTCCGAATGTGAGCGGAATAAACAGGCTTCTTCCAAAATATAAAAAGAGCAATACAATAAAGAAGACCTGCAGGTACTTTACCAAATGACCTGCTGACCTGGTATTCAAATTCTGTAAAGGCATAGTAGTTAATTAGGTGGAACAGATAAAAAATAACCGGGTGACAAATTATCACATTCCGGCTGCCCCGGGACTTATTTGCATCATGCCGGCACATGATTAAAATCAATTCATTCGAACCCGTAAACGGGTAATTTTATTGATATAATTCTCCGTTATGTATAAGATTCTCGCACCCACCGATTTTTCAAACAATTCAAAGGGAGGTATGCGTTTTGCTATGCAATGGGCCAGCCAGCAGAAAGCCGAAATCGTATTCGTGCATGTATATCATCCCATTAGTTATCCGGTATGGACTGATCAGGAATTCGAATTAAATACAGTCCGGCAAATGGCAGACCTGAAGATCAGACTCACGAAGTTTGTTGAAAATCTTTACAGGTCAACAAAGATTAAACCGGGGAAACATGAAAGCATTGTTATTCAGGGCCGCCTGTCCGCGGACGTAGACATTATGGACTACTGCCGAAAGGCAGCAGATATTGATTTTATATGTATGTCTACCCGGGGTGCAGGTATCGTGGACAAACTTTTTGGGACACACACGGGTACCCTGATCACAAAATCCCTTGTTCCGGTGATTGCTGTACCAAGACATTATCGCAAAGCTTCCCTGAAAAACGTTTTGTATGCGAGTGATTTTAAAAACTATTCAGGGGAACTGAAAAAAGTAATTGACTTTGCCCGTCCGTTGCGAGCTAAAATAAACGTATTTCATCTCAGCCGGAGTAAAGAAAAAGGGGCGAATGAAATAAAATCTGAAATCGAAATAAGAAAGAAATTTAACTATGATATAAATTTTCACGTCCGGTATAAACACGGATCCGGATCCATTACGAATATTCTTCAAAAGGGACACTTCACCCCCAAACCCTCATTGATTATTATGTTCACCGAACAGCGCCGGAATTTACTGAA
This sequence comes from Puia sp., assembly GCA_036496825.1. GTDB lineage: Bacteria > Bacteroidota > Bacteroidia > Chitinophagales > Chitinophagaceae > Puia. Next base: position 4,246 of record DASXKM010000458.1, read on the forward strand.
AAAAATTCTGTCGCCCAGCAAAACGGAAAACCTGTCGTTCAACAGCCATATTCCGCTGTTGGCCTTTCATAAAGATTGACCTTAAAAAACGGTACATGCAGGAATCACGAATGCAGGAATGGCTTCAGAAAGATATTCCCGGAATCCTGCAATTATTGGAAGGGACGGATAAAGGTTTGTCGGGTCGTGAAGCATCCAAAAGGCTTTTATTCTATGGGCCAAATGAAATTTCTGAAGGGAAAAGTAAAGCACGATGGGTGATTTTTCTTTCTCAGTTTAAGGATTTGATGATCATGGTTCTTATCAGTGCTGCCATTATCTCTGCCTTGTTGGGTGATATCTCAGATACAGTGATCATCCTCGCCATTGTTTTTTTAAATGCACTGATTGGTTTTTCCCAGGAATACAGGGCCGAAAAAACGATCAGCGCCCTGAAAAAACTGGCGATCCCGCAGGTGCTTGTTATGCGGAATCAGAAACTAACACATATATCGTCCCCTGAACTGGTTCCCGGCGACCTGGTTATGCTGGAAGCTGGTAACATCGTACCGGCAGATATCCGTTTGTCGGAGGTCCACCGGCTTACCATCAATGAGTCCTCATTAACAGGTGAATCTATATCTGTGGAAAAGCACAGCCAGTCATTGCTAAATGAAACCGAAAGTCCTGATGAATATTCGAATATCGCCTTCAAAGGCACTTATATTACGCAGGGCAGAGGCCGGGGCTTTGTCGTTGAAACAGGCATGCATACTGAGCTTGGGAAGATAGCCCGATTTCTTCAGGAACCAGGCGTCAGGACTCCACTACAAAATAAGGTCGGTGGACTGGGCAGAAAACTTTCTTTTATTATTCTGATCATTTGTTTCATTGTATTTATTTCAGGGTATTTGCGTGGCGGACAGCCGATGCTTATGTTCCTCACTGCCTTATCGCTCGCTGTTGCCGCCATCCCGGAAACTTTGCCCGCCGTAATTACCATTGCCTTGTCAGCCGGCGCAAAGAAAATGGCCAAAAAAAATGCCCTGATCAGAAAATTACCCGCGGTGGAAACATTGGGCTCGGTCACCTATATCTGTACTGATAAAACGGGAACGCTTACCCTGAATAAAATGACGGTGGAGGAAGTTGCCGGGAAACATTTTATGAGTGGTAATAAAGATTCACCGGAAATGGAAAGCGTGCATGAATTTAAAATGCTGATGGAGTGTATGACCCTGAATAACGATGCCTATGGTGGACCAGATAAAATTACGGGCGAAGCCACTGAGGCCGGCCTGTTGGAATATGCCCGTTCAAAAGGGTATGAAAAAACCGAGTTGGAAAGGAAATTCCCCCGGATCGCTGAAATACCATTTGATCCGGACCGGAAATGCATGACTACCATACACAAACGCGGACATCGATTCATTGCTTTCACCAAGGGGGCTCCCGAGATCATCATCCGCATGTCAGAAAGATCTGCACCGGAAGAAGATCCTGAAGAAAAATTGAATAAAATGCTGAGTGAGGGATACCGGATCCTCGCATTTGCCAGTCGTGAATTTGATCAGCTGCCTTCTGTCATCGATCCCGCAACCATTGAAAACAATATGCATCTGGCAGGATTTGTGGGTTTGATTGATCCGCCACGGAAGGAAGTAAAAGCGGCGATTGAAGAATGCCATAAAGCCGGAATCAGGGTAGCCATGATTACCGGTGATCATCTAAAAACTGCGGTGGTTATTGCCAAACGTCTCGGGCTAATCGAGACCGAAGAAGATCATGTTTTATCAGGTTCGCAAATAAAAAATATGAATGATGAGGAATTAAAACAGGTGATCGGGCGTATTACTGTATATGCCCGCATATCACCAGAGCAGAAATTAAAAATCATCAGGGCATTACAGGAAAACGGCGAATATGTCGCCATGACGGGCGACGGTGTGAATGATGCGCCAGCATTAAATCGCGCCAACATCGGAATTGCCATGGGTGTCTCCGGAACCGACACGGCCAAAGAAGCGGCTCATCTGATTTTATTGAACGATAATTTCACCAGCATCGTCGGTGCAGTAAAAGAAGGCAGGCGCATTTTCGATAATATCCTGCGATTTATCCGCTACATTCTCACAGGCAACGTCATAGAAGTGCTGACTGTTTTTATAGCACCTTTTTTATCGCTTCCCATCCCGCTGTTACCTGTCCATATATTGTGGATCAATCTGGTTTTGGACAGCCTGCCCGGTATCGCACTGGTAGCTGAACCGGCGGATAAAAATATTATGAACCGGCCTCCACGTTCACCGCAACAGGGATTTATTTCGCGATCTCTCTTATTTCAGATTTCCCGGACTTGTTGTATTTATACCGGACTCATTCTCGCGTTGCAGGGATATGGGGTGGCCCATGGGTTACACTGGAGAACGATGATTTTTACGATAATTTCTGCGGGCCAATTAATGTTGGCCGTTGTTGTCCGGGCCGATAAGAATCCTTTTTTCAGGTTAAATCTTTTCGCCAATCCGCTGATGCTGACCGTTGTCTTTGTTACTCTCGGCATCCAGCTTTTAATTATTTATATACCATTTTTTAATGTATTGCTTAAAACCGAACCTCTCACAACAGCTGAGCTTTTTATATGTATGGTTGCATCATTTTTGATCATTCCACTGATAGAACTTGAGAAATTATTTAGAATTCCGCGGAAAGGGAAAAACATTCATCATGAATCTCTCATGTATGAGCAATGAAAACCGGTTGTGTTGTTATTTTTATCAGGGGTTCCGCAGTTGCTTTTTTAAGAAATCCGGATAATGCACTTCTTCCAAAAGAACCCATAACAATGAAAATATTTTCTTTCCTGAACATCGAATCGAACAGAATCTGTCTGACCATTCCGCTCCTTATTACATGTTGAAAATGCGCATAGTGATTTCCAACCCATTCATTCAGTCGTTTTTCGGCCTGCCTGTCTGCTTTCCCGTCTTTTGTTACCTCCAGAATAACCAGCTTTTTATCCTTAAACCGCGGAAAAAGACTGGTAAACTGTCTGATCGCATGCATGGCATTCGGACTTTCATCATAACAAAAAATGATTTCATGGATGTCGGCGACGCTTGTTGGTGAAAGAATGACGGGGCATTCGGATTTTCTGAGAATCTCCCGTACTAAACCAGTGGGTGCTTGTTTTGACTTTTTTTCGAATTCAACGCCCGCGTCGATCAGCATCAGATCGGCAAACCTGCTTTCCGCAATAATGTCGTCAACGGGCAGCCCGTAGTCCCGGTGAACAACAAACGGGATCGAGCGATCCAGACATTTTCTTCCAAAGACGGCCAGGGTTTCCTCCATCTCCGCTTTGATCGCCAACCGGTTTTTTGCTGTTTTATTTTCAGCAAAGGCAACCGGGAAACCGTGCAAATCTCTCTCCATCAAATTGCCTGAGAAAGCCGTTTCCATAAAAAGTGCGGTGATTGTAACTCTTGTCTGCTGAGCAATAAAGAGTGCAAAATCAAGCAGGTTTTTATTCGAATGTAAAGGATCAATAACCACCAGTATCTTTTCCATAGTTTTTTATTTTATATAAGACATCCACATTAAATGTACCGTGATCGCCGATTCCCAAAAATGATCGGCATCACAATCATTGATGACAGTACTCATTGATTTCCGGGATGGAATGCATTTATTTTGGAGACTTCTTTAAACATGTCATTCGACTTGGTCATATTCCGGAATTTTGAAAGGAGGAGATAAAGTGTTTTATGGAGCTCCGGCAGTAATTTTCATTCGTTTCTTTTATTGATTTCCTCTAATCCTTTTCAAGCCGGTGATGGTCTTCAGGATTTTTGTTTTTTATTATCCAGTACAGGCCTTTTACATCGGTTTGCCAGCGGCGCTGCATCAAAACAATGATGAACTCTTCCGTCAGATCCAAAATGGTAAGTATGGATGCTGCATAAAAAATTATATAAGGAGGTTCAGTCAGAAAAAATATTAACAACAAAAATACTCCCTGCATGATCGCGGCAGCTTTTGCCAGATAGGTGTGAAAACTGGTCATTTTTCCATACCGGATCAGGGCAAGGGCATTCTGCAGAATGTAAAGACCCAACATGATTCCGAAAATAATCAGTTCCTGCCTGATAAATTCTGGCTTAAAGACCAGCATCCCAACGATGGCAGCGATCACCGTAAAATCATCTGCTATGGAATCGAGTCTGGAACCCAAAACACTGGTTACCTTATACTGTCGTGATAAATAACCATCGATCGCATCAGTAAAAAAACTGACCGCGAGTAACCATTTAAAAGCATCAGCCCGGTGAACCAGTGCCAGGAGCACCAGCACCGGAGCAACGATCAGACGGTAAGCGGTAATGGAGTTGATAATATAA
>DASXKM010000459.1:0-3278 GCA_036496825.1 Puia sp.
CATTATTTCCAATTGCTCTTTTCGGTATTCCGATAAATCCTGGCCTTTGGTTCCGACAGAAATGATTATGACACTTAACAACAGTCCGAGAGATCTTCTTCTTTTCATCTCTTCCTGTTTTTACCTGACCAGAATATTGCAATGCCCGGACTGAATCCCAATACAGGTTCAAACAACGTATATATCTGAAAACAAAAACGGTTTTTCTTCCATCCTGATTTGAAATAAATCGCAGATGCCAGACCATCAATCCCGAAGGCGAAAAAGAATTGTTCTCCATAACGGTACTCGATATAGGCTGTTATATCAACGGGCAATCCCGCATTTTTTTCAACCTCGAAGGATATGAATAAATCCGGCGTCCATTCATAACCGAATCCCATGCTAAAGGCCTGAGGACCTCTTTCCGGGTTTATTTTTCCTGCTATACCAAAAACGGGTAATTCCAAATCCCATCCTGCTGTCAGTTTCTCAGAAACCTTAAAACAAATACCGGCCCGGGCAGAACCAAAACCAGCAGAACTATATCCGGCGGCCTGATCTATCAGGTATGAAAAACCGGTCCCGATTTGCAGGCGCCCCGCATTTTTTCCGTAAGCGATCTGCAGACCCCGTTCGTTGTAATCCGCATCCCCGCTTTGTTGCAGCAGAACACCCAAACCTGCGTCGCCCCAGGGAAGGCATACTGCCAGCCCGGTTTGAGCTAATTCGTTCAGCATCCATTTTCTTTCACTTACGATTCCAGACTGAAAACCTGAAATTGTTCCCAGGCTGGCAGCATTGGAAACAAATGAAAATGCATCTTTAAAATGAATGCTGTATGCACCGGCGGTCATATATGAATTCGCCGTTTTTGTATGCGAAATCTGGGCTTGCAGATTCAAACAAATAACTGATCCATATGCCAAACATTTCAATCGCATCATATCATTCCTGCCAGCTCTAAATTAAACCGGTACACAAAAGGATGAACAGTAAAAACACCCTTCCCGTGGCGTATTAAAACGGGTTGGTTACCTTTGCACGATGCAAATTTTAGATGGACAACTTACTGCCCGGACAATCAAGGATAATCTTAAAATGGAAGTCGCCGCTATGAAGGCCGAAGGGAAAAAAATCCCTCATCTGGCCGCAGTGCTTGTCGGGAATGACGGCGCCAGTGAAACCTATGTGGCTGCAAAAGTGAAAGCCTGTGCAGAGATCGGATTCAAATCCACCATGATTCGATTGGATGATACACTCAGCGAAACCAAGCTACTTTCTGTTATCGAGGATCTGAATGGCGATATGGATGTGGACGGAATCCTGGTTCAGCTGCCTTTGCCCAAACATATTTCTGATGAAAAAATAATCATGGCCATCGATCCGGATAAGGATGTGGACGGTTTTCATCCGGTGAATGTGGGTAAGCTGGTGCTGGGATCGCCGAGTTTTATCTCTGCGACCCCCCACGGCATTATGTTGCTGCTTGAACATTATAAAATCAAAACCGCGGGAAAATCGGCAGCCGTGATCGGAAGAAGTAATATCGTCGGCCGTCCGATGAGTATTTTGCTGAGTGCAAACAGCAATCCAGGGAATTGTACAGTAACCCTTTGTCACTCAAAGACTCAAAATCTCAACGAAATCTGCCGGAGCAGCGACATTATTGTGGCCGCGCTCGGCAAAACAGAATTTGTAAAGGCAGATATGGTTAAGGAAGGTGCCGTTGTGATCGATGTAGGTATTACCAGGGTTCCTGACTCTTCAAAAAAAAGCGGCTTTGCGTTGAAAGGAGACGTGGCTTTTGCTGAAGTTTCTCCCCGATGCAGTTTCATTACACCGGTTCCCGGCGGCGTTGGACCCATGACGATTGCGGCCCTTATGAAAAACACGTTTACGGCATTGAAGCGTAAGTATTAATCATGATCAGAGAAAACATCTTGACGTCAGTCCAATCATTACCCCTGATGGAAGCATTTTATACTATCCAGGGGGAAGGATATCATCAGGGCAAAGCGGCTTATTTTATCCGCCTTGGCGGTTGTGATGTCGGCTGTACCTGGTGTGATGTAAAGGAAAGCTGGGATGCATCGGCGCACCCACTGCGGACAGTTTCGGAAATGGCGGCTGAGGCAAAAAAATTCCCCGGTCGTATAGCCGTCATCACGGGTGGCGAGCCTTTGATGCATGACTGCCTTTCGCTTACGCGCGAACTTCACGCAGCCGGTTTTCATACGCATATCGAAACCTCCGGCGCATATCCTTTAAGTGGTGAATGGGACTGGATTTGCCTTTCACCAAAAAAATTTAAACAACCGTTACCCGGACCCATTGAATCTGCGGATGAATTGAAAGTTGTGATCTATCATCCCTCCGATTTTAAATGGGCAGAATCGTATGCAGACAAAGTGAAAACAGGCTGCAAGCTTTTCCTTCAACCCGAGTGGAGTAAAAGAGAAATCGTGACGCCCCTGATTTCAGATTATATTATGAATAATCCGAAATGGGAATTTTCGCTGCAGCTGCATAAATATATTCAGGTGCCGTAACAGTTGGCGGTTGGCGGTTAGCGGTTGACGGTTGGCGGTTGACGGTTTTTCGTTTATCGTGTACCGTGTATCGTGTATCGAGTTTCGTTAAAACGAATACATTTTCAAATTGTCATTTGCAAATTCAATTTTGAATTTCTACATTTTGTACTCTTTCACACCCACCACACTAATGAAAATCATAAAGCCCATCTGCACAGTTTTACTCTCTCTCCTGGTCCTCCGGGCCGGGGCTCAATATGATCCTGCTAAAATTGATAAGAAAGCAGTTCAGTTATTTGATCAGTCGATGATGGAAGGCAGGGAGCGTAATCTGAAGGCAGGTGTGGAACTTTTAAAAAAAGCAGTGGCTGTCGATAACCATTATGCAGACGCCTATTTGTCCATGGCGGGCATGTATACCGAATTAAAAAATTACCAGGCAGCGGTCGATAATTATAAAATTGCCCGGTCCATCGACAGTATTTATTTCAAAGATTATAGCCTCTCCTATTCGATCCCGCTGGCGGGCCTTGGAAAATTTGAAGCAGCTCTTGCGGCAGTCAATGATTTTAAATCCATTCCCACCCTGCACGAATCATCTCTGCGGGCGGCTGACTACCGGATACGTTCCTATCAGTTTGCAATCGATTACGCGGCAAAAAAAATTAACCGCGACTACAAATTCGACCCGCATAATATGGGAGACAGTATTAACAGCAGTGTGTCCGAATATTTTCCAACCATCAGCCTGGACGGAAAACATTT
>DASXKM010000460.1:0-12369 GCA_036496825.1 Puia sp.
ATACGATGATCCCGTCTATACCCATCTTAATAGCCATTTCTGTGTCTTCTTCTGAAGCAATTCCCTTCAAAACAATTATTCCTTTCCATTTATCCCTTATCGGTCCTATTTTTTCTGAATTTAACCGTCCGGAAAATGTCCTGTTCATAAAAGTACCAAGAGCCTTCATGTTTAATCCTTTTGGCATGTAGGGCTTTAAAGTCGCAAAACCCGGCTTGCCGTGATATAATGTTTTCAAAGCCCATTCCGGTCTTGACATAATCTGAAAAATATTACTCATACTCATACGCGGTGGCATCGCTAATCCATTTCTGATATCCCTGGGGCGAAAACCAAACGACGGCACATCGCTTAGCAAAACCAATACAGGATACTTAGCATTATGCAATCTTTTCAAAATGTCATCCCGCAAATTGTCTTCAGCCGGATGATACAACTGATACCATGCTTTTCCTTCGGTCAGCTCACTTATCTTTTCAATATTTGAAGTGCTAACAGTACTTAGGATAAAAGGAATATTATGCTGCAAAGCCGCTTTGGCAAGAATTTCCGGTGAATTAGGCCATATTAAACCTTGCAATCCTATTGGGGCAATACCAAATGGCGCATCATATACATGGCCGAACAATTCAGTTTTCAAATCCGCGCTGGAATAATTATTTAAGTACCGGGGATTCAGTTCGATCTTTCTAAGTTCAGCGGTATTTTTAAATAGATTTATATCTTCATTACATCCCCCGTCTAAATATTCAAAGGAAAATTTTGGAATTTTTCTTTTAGCTTTTCTTCTAAGATCATCAACTGACGGATAACGATTATCATAATTCCACTGCATGTTCAATAACTATTTAAAAATGTAATTTCTGCAAATGATGTAGTGACAAAATAGTCAGATCAATTATTAAAGATTCTATATTATAAAAAATAAACTACTATTTCAATTTCAATCTTCTGCATCCTGAATTTAGTAAATTATTTTACACCGGAGCAATCGTCATTAACCAGGAAACGAATGGAACAGTATCTCACCTGGGAATGCCTATCACTTTTGGATTGATTGTTATGGCAATGATTTATTCATTTTGAGATATTTCGTGCGCAAACCTGAATCCTGTAGTCAGTACGGATTTTCAATGCCTGGCCATATATTTCTATTTATGTTAAAATAGCTGAATATTAGGCTAATAAGGTTCCCAATTGCCTGTTTTTTTAAAATTACATTTATCAATGACGGGATCGTTCCAAAAAAGGATTTTCTTTTTTGAGCCTCCGGTTTCAGGCATATATCAATAAGTCATTCTACAAAAAATTTTCATTTTGGGACTGAGGGTGGCGGAGCCATGTTGAAGTGTAGAAGTTTGCTGAAGGATTTTATTTAATAAAACCAATGGATCTTTAGACGGGCAATTCGAGGGTGACAACCGAAAACAATATTGTGTTAGATTCCGAATTCCTTTCAGTATTGAGTTCGGCGGGTATTTTTGACGCGGCACGCCGGATTGGACTCGATGCCAATAAATATCTTGTTCCACTCGCCTTCACAAATCATTCATATCGAAGATACAGATGGTCCGTTGGCTATCATCAAAACGGCGGCCTTCTGATCAATGCATATCCGCCGGAAGAAGAAGCAGGATGGGCACCCTGGGAACGATGGTACGAGGATGAGGGTATAACGCGAAAGGATGCCTGGGTTCTGTATCCTTTGAAAGATCCGGCTCCTTCAGGTAACGCACGATGGTACAGATTAAAAGATGACGATCTTTTCCCATGGCATTTTAGAAAAGATTATGATTTAGAAAGTGTATTTCGCCGTGCAAGAATCGCTGAAGCCGCGAATATCATCGGATTTGATGCCGACGAGATTCTCATTAAACCCCTTTCGAAAAAAGGAAAGTTATATTACGAGCAATGCCGCTGGGCAGTAATCCCGCACTTTCTAGGTGATGACGGTCCCGTTATATACATCCTGCCCCCCATGAACCGCTCTGATGACTGGCCCTGGGAATCCTGGTATACAGACGGAAGAACTAAACTTATACACCACGTTCACTTTACCCAAAAGAAAAAAAATACCAAAGGCACATGGAGGGAATATCCGGGAGCTCCTCAACGCCCTCCTGAAATTTTCGGAGTCGAATGGCATTGGTATGATGATAAAAATCTTATTCCGACAATGTGTAACCTATAGACGGCCCGCTTGCTCGCCCCGTTTTTAAAATCTGAATATCATGTTTACTAAAATGTATTTTGAAGAATACCGGCTTGATGATGGTCGAAAAACGCGTGGACGAACAATTACCGAAACGGATATTGTTTTACACGCAGGGCAAACGGGCGATTTTTTTCCGCATCACATGGACGAAGAATGGTGCAGAACACAACCATTCGGGCACCGCATAGCCCACGGAACGCTTGTTTTCAGTATTGCCATTGGTTTGACGGCTGCCGATATCAATGAAGTCGCCATGACGTATGGATACGACCGGCTGCGTTTTACCAAACCCGTTTATATCAACGATACCATCAGCGTTAAATTAAACGTGACCGATAAGAAAGATCACAAAACGGCGGGCTACGGGATGGTCACAGAAAAAGTAGAAGCTTTTAATCAACACAACGAACTGGTGATGGTATGCGAGCATATTCTGATTGTTCAAAGAAGGACCTTCTGATATGACAACTGCATTCCTGAATGGAATAACCTGGGGTCATAGCCGGGGACTCAGTCCGCTGCTGGCAGGCGCACAGCGATTTTCAGAATTGTTTCCCGGTTGTGAAATTCAATGGAAGAAAAGGACATTACAGGAATTTGCCGATAAACCCATAGAAAAACTTACGGAAGAGTACGACCTGCTAATCATCGATCATCCCTGGGCAGGCTGCGCTGCACAAACCAAATGTGTTTTGCCTCTGGATGAATACCTGCCTGCCCGATTTTTGGAAGACCAGGCGAAAAACTCAGTGGGAGATTCCTGCAAGAGCTATTTTTATGGGGGACATCAATGGGCACTGGCCATCGATGCGGCTACACCTGCAACCAGTTATCGCGCTGATTTATTTGAACAAAATGGTGTGACCGTTCCCGGGACATGGAATGAATTATTAGAGTTTGCAAAAACGGGACGCTTATTGGTACCCGGTATTCCTGTTGACACATTAATGGCCTTTTATATGTTTTGTGCGGCCAATGGTCAGCAGCCCTTCCAATCAAAATCAGAGGTGACCGACATGGAAACCGGTCTGAGCGCACTCGCAGACATGAAACGACTCTGGTCACTTTGTAACGATATCATATATCAATGCAATCCCATGCAGGTGGCTGAACTCATGTCAAAAACAGATGATTACTGGTATTGCCCGTTTGCGTATTGCTACAGTAATTATTCCCGAAAAGGTTATGCAAAAAATCTGATCACCTACAGGGATTTACCATATTACGGGAGCCCCGGAAGATTTTCGTCCACTATAGGAGGTACAGGAATCGCTGTTTCAGCAGGAAGCAGGCATAAAAAACTGGCCATCCGGTTTGTCGAATGGATCACGTCAGCAGAATGCCAATCCACCTTTTATGTTGAAAACGGAGGACAGCCGGGGCACCTGACAGCGTGGACGCAACCCCATGCCAATGACCTTTGCAACAATTTTTTTTCAAATCTCCTTCCGGCGATGAGGAGAGGATATATGCGCCCCAGGTACAATGGTTACCTGAATTTTCAGGATCATGCCGGAGAACCGATATTCCAATACCTGAAAAATGGAGGATCTGCAAAACAGGTATTAGAGACCATCAATTCTATTTACAAAAAAAGCCTGTAATCCTTTCATGAGCACCCTGCCTTTGCATGGACTGACCGTTTTGGAATTCAGTCAGTATTTATCCGGTCCCTCTGCGGGACTGCGACTGGCAGATCTCGGTGCAAAAGTGATTAAGATCGAACGGCCAGGCACCGGCGATGCCTGTCGCCAATTATCAATTGGAAACCAATGGGTCGATGAAAGTTCTTTGCTCTTCCATACCATCAACCGAAACAAACAAAGTTTTGCTGCAGATCTTAAAGACAAAAAGGATCTGGAACTGGTCAAAAATCTTATCCGGATTTCAGATGTGATGACCCACAATTTCCGGCCAGGCGTGATGGAAAAGATCGGGCTTGATTTTGAATCCGTGAAAAATCTAAATCCAAAAATGATTTATGCGGAGATCACGGGTTATGGAAAAGAAGGTCCCTGGAAAGACAAACCCGGACAGGATTTGCTTATACAATCATTATCTGGTCTCACATTTACAACAGGAAATGGAAAAACCGATCCCGTTCCTCCGGGTCTTGCAGTCGCAGATATGATTTGTGGTGCCCACCTGGTTCAGGGAATCCTGGCGGCATTAATAAGAACTCAAAAGACCGGCGAAGGTGCGCATATCGAAGTGAGCCTGATGGAATCCATGCTGGATTTTCAATTTGAATTTCTGACAACATATTTCGCAAGTGGCTGCCTCCCTCAAAGAAGTCTTATAAATAATGCGCATTCCTTATTGGGTGCACCCTACGGAATTTATAAAACAGCCAGCGGTTACATCGCACTGGCCATGATGCCCATTCATAAATTGAGTGCCGCGATCGATTGTGAATCACTGAACAAATATTCCGAAGAAGAAACATTTTCCAAAAGAGATGAAATAAAAGAAATTATTGCCGGCTTCTTATTACAGAATACCACAGAACACTGGCTCGAAAAACTGATCGAACGGGATTTATGGGCCATGCCGGTTATGAATTGGAATGAATTGTCGATGCATGAAGCGTATCGTGCTCTGGATATGGAACAAGTGATTTATTCGAATGGCGCAAAGCCGGTTACCACCACGCGATGCCCGATCCGGATGAATGAGGAAAAGTTTAAATCAGATACCGGAGCTCCAAAGCTTGGCCAGCACAATCAACAGATATTGGAGGAGTTAAAAGAAATAGTCCATTGACACTTTTAGAAGGTATACTGATCGCTGATTTCAGTCAGTTCTTATCAGGTCCTTCAGCCAGTTTACGATTGGCAGATCTGGGAGCTGAGGTGATAAAATTTGAACGGGAGGGTACCGGTGATATCTGCCGCACTTTATATGTTTCTGATACAAGAATAGAAGGCGAGTCAACCATATTTCACGCGATCAACAGAAATAAAAAAAGTTTTACCCTCAATCTTAAAACACCCACGGGATTAAAGAAAGCAAAAAAAATTCTGGCTACGGCCGATGTGCTGATTCATAATTTCCGCCCCGGTGTTATGGAAAGCCTGGGTCTGTCTTATGAAGAAGTTTACACCGTCCATCCGGAAATTATTTATGCAGAAATTTCCGGCTACGGTACGGAAGGTCCATGGCGCGACAGGCCGGGACAGGATTTACTCGTACAATCTGTTTCCGGTCTGACATATTTAAGTGGTAACAGAAATGATCCTCCCACTCCGATGGGAGTTTCTATTTCCGATATTTATGCAGGAGCACATCTGGTCCAGGGAATTTTGGCGGCATTATTTCAAAAAAACAGAACCGGAAAGGGAGCAAGAGTGCAGGTAAGTTTGTTGGAAAGTATGCTGGACTTCCAGTTTGAGGCCATTACCTGTTATTATAATGATGGCCGGCAGCTTCCTGAGCGAAGTGAAATCAATAATGCAAATGCCTATGTTGCCGCTCCCTACGGAGTATACAAAACGAAGGACGGTTACCTGGCACTCGCCATGAATTCCATAACGGTGTTGGGTGAATTATTAAAATGCCCGCCATTATCAGTATACACTGACTCAAAAAAATGGTTCTCTCAAAGAGATGAAATCAAGAAGATATTGTCAGACCACCTGAAAAGCCAGTCCACCGGTTACTGGCTGGAAATCCTGGAGCCGGCGGATATCTGGACGGCTGAGGTCCTGGACTATTCCGGACTGGTGGATCACCCTGGTTATGAAGTTTTGAAAATGGAGCAGGATGTTCTTTTTGGAAATGGTTTCAAAATGAAAACCACGCGCTGCCCCATCCGGATAAATGGCAAACGACTGACTTCATCAACAGGCGCACCGTCGCTGGGCGAGCATACGCTGGAAATTGAAAAGAAGTTCGGATTGACTTAAACTCATGCTATGAATCATAAAATCATTGACACGCATGTTCACATATGGGACCTGGAACATATTCACTATCCCTGGCTGGATGGAGACGAGACCATCCTGAACAGATCGTATGCTGTAGAAGAACTGGAGCCCGCGCGAAAAGAAGCAGGCGTCACCTATGGAGTTTTTGTTCAGGCAGAAGACAGTTATGCAGATGCAGACTACATGCTGGCCATGTGTGATAGGCATCCCTGGATGATCGGCGCGGTATGCTGGCTCCCTCTTTTAGATCCGGCAGCATTGGAAAAAGTATTGTCGGAAAAATATCTGAAGAATAAATATTTTAAAGGCGTGCGACACCTGATCCATTTTGATCCCAATACAAAATGGATGTTACAGGAGCCGGTGCTGGAAAGTCTGGCCATCCTGGTAAAGCATAATATTCCCTATGATGTGGTTGGGATAATAAATGAACATCTGGAAACCGCACTGAAAGTAGCAGAAAAAGTTCCTGAATTGAGAATGGTCATTGATCACCTCAACCAACCGCCCATTTCCACCAATGAAAGATTCGGTCGCTGGGGGGAGCTCATGCGGGAGGTGGCTAAACATAAAAATTTCTATGCAAAAATTTCCGGACTGGGAACAGTTACAAAGAAAAAGCAGGGTGAATGGGGAGAAGATGATTTGAAACCTTATGTGGAATTCGCTTTGGAGCAATTTGGAGAAGACCGATGTTTTTGCGGTGGAGACTGGCCGGTAAGTTTACTGGCGGACGGTTATGCCAATACGTGGAGAAGATATGTCAGTCTCCTTGAAAAATTATTAAACTCAAAAGCTCAGGAAAAAGTATTTTATAAAAACGCGCGGCAGTTCTACAACCTGGATCTTCCCGAATGATGGCTTTCGCGATATTTCTTTGACCAGACTACAAACCACTGAGGACTTATGTATATCATCAGCTCCTATCCTGTTGCCGTTATTTTCTGTGTGATCACCATGTTTTGCTGGGGCTCATGGGCAAATAGTTCAAAATGCACCAACGACAAATGGCCATTCCCTTTATTTTATTGGGATTATTCGCTGGGGTTAATCCTTGTATCGTTGGTTTACGGTTTAACAATGGGAAGTACAGGAACCAATGGCCGTAGCTTTATGGAGGATATCGCACAGGCAGATCTCCATTCCATTTCATACGCCTTACTTGGCGGGGCCATTTTTAATCTTTCCAATTTACTGGTCATCGCCGCCATTTCCATAGCGGGATTTTCTGTGGCTTATCCCATCACCGGAGGTTTAGCCCTTGTACTGGGTGTTATTTTGGTTTATATCAAGGTCCCAACCGGCAATCCGCTTATACTTTTCAGTGGAATAGCATTGGTTTTAACGGCCATCATGTTAAACGCGCTCGCTTCTTCAAAGGCATCGGGAAAAAAGGGAAGCACCCCGAAAAAAGGGATTGTAATATCTGTTCTTTCAGGTTTTATTATGTCTTTTTTTTACCGTTTTGTTTCCGATGGTATGAGTACTGATTTTATACATCCCGCACCTGGAAAATTAACGCCCTATTCTGCTATCTTCTTCTTTTCCATCGGTCTTTTTTTGTCAAGTTTTTTGTGGAATACATTCTTCATGTACAGGCCTTTCGTTGGCCGTCCCGTCACCTACAGACAATACTTTACCAACGGAACGCTTTCGCAGCATGTCATTGGAATGTTAGGAGGATTTGTTTTTAATACCGGTTTTCTTTTTAGTCTGATTGCTTCCGACAAAGCCGGTCCCGCTATTTCTTATGGTCTGGGACAGGGTGCGACGCTGATCGGAGCCTCCTGGGGAATATTCATTTATAAGGAGTTTAAAGGAGCATCAAAAAATGTAAACAGACTGCTTCAGATGATGTTCGTGACTTTCATAGTGGGATTGGCCTTCATCATCATTGCGAGGATCAGATAAACGTCAATCACACGATTTTTCGAATTAAATACTTTCAGCATGAATGATCAAAATCTCTTACCAAAAATTAGAAGGCCCATCGTAATCATCGGAGCGGGCAGCATAGTAAACGATGCCCATCTACCTGCATATGGTCTTGCATCATTCGACGTGGCCGGAATCTTTGATATTAATAAAGAACGGGCCCAAATGATTGCGGAGAAGTTCAGGATCCCCAGGGTTTACGAAAGCCTGGACCAACTGGTGCAACAGGCGCCGGAAAATGCCGTATTTGATATGGCCTTACCCGCCTCGGCAATTATTGAATCACTGCAAAATTTACCCAATGGTTCCCCTGTACTGATTCAGAAACCTATGGGAAATAATTTCAAAGAAGCAAAAGAAATTCTTGAAATAGTCAGAAACAAGAAATTACTGGCTGCCATGAATTTTCAGTTGCGCTATGCACCATTTATTCTGAGTGCAAGGGATATCATCAATAAAGGCCTGATCGGAGATCTCTCCGATATTGAGATCAATGTAAATATTTATCATCCTTTTCATTTATGGGATTTCCTTTTTAAAAGTGAACGGGTTGAAATACTTTATCATAGCATCCATTATATTGACCTGGTGAGAACATTTCTGGGAAATCCTCTCGGCATCTATGCAAAAACGACGAAACATTCTATGATGCCCGCGCTTGCGTCAGTCCGAAGCAGCATTATTATGGATTATGGCGACTGGATCAGGGCTAACATTTTCACCAATCATTGTCATGATTTCCATCCGAAATATCAACATGCCTTTATCAAATTCGAAGGTTCAAAAGGTGCCTTTAGAGTAAACATGGGTCTGCTGATGGACTATCCTAAAGGAACTGCGGATACCGTTGAATTCATCACCAGGGAAGGAAGTCCGGAACCACAATGGCAAACACTGGCCGTGGAAGGGAGCTGGTTTCCCGAGTCTTTTGTGGGGACTATGTCGCAGGTCATGAAGGCAGCATCCGGAGAAATTGAAAAACCAGACAATTCTGTTGAGGATTGCATTTATACCATGGCATGCGTGGAAGCTGCCTATGAGTCGAGTGAAAAAGGGGGGACCAAACTACCACGCTGAATCCGGTTACATAATAAATTATTGTGCACCCGGTTTATCTGACCTCAAAACGTTCCATAATAAAAATTACCTATAATGAATAACCTTAAGTCTTTATCTTTTTACTGCGTCATTGCTCTGGGTTTATTCGCTGTCGCTTGCGTCGATACAAAGGGAAAAGAATCCCTTGTCGTTTTAAAACAATCCAGTCATCAGATTGAGCTGGCAAACGACCGTGTTCGTCTTGTGCTCGTTATTGATTCTCCCATCGTTTCGCAAACTTATTACGCCAAACTAAATGGAGACTGGAAGGAAGTGGCTTCGGCATTTACCGGGTCAGAGAAACGTCAGGATTCTGTAATGCCTTTATTCCGGAAAGGTGCGGGATATGCTGACGAGTATCGCCTCATGGCCAACGAGGGATTTAAAAATGCAAAAGTTGTCACCGACAATGAAGATGCAGTAAAACTTGAATTATCAGGAGATGTCCATGGAAATTCCATCACGCAAACCATAGAACTGGATTCCAACCGCGATTTTTTTCATATAGAGATTCAGTCCCAACTTGCCGGGGAACCAAAACTTGAATATCTCCTGTCCAACTATACGTTTAACGTGGATGGAAAACCCGATTTTATTTTTGTTCCTACTGTAAAAAGGGCCGATGACGATCTGGTGGGAGACAGGAAATTTTTCGCACCGGCGGCCATTCTTGAAAAAGACGGGCTCATGATGGCACTGGTTCCCGATCTGAATTTAATCAATCAAAATATTCTCACCGCAAAGGGCGCGCGTTCTCAAAAACATCCCCGGATTTTTGCGGTTCCCATCGATACAAATAAAAATTCGTTCCCGACAGCGCTTGACTTAAATCTGCATTCGGGTGTATCTGAACATCCACTCATTTCTTACGGCCTGATTGATTATTGGACCGAACAACATATGTACTGGAGACATGAAAATGAAAACGGCGCACAGGTCCGCCTGCTTTCTGACAATAAATTACATTATGGCTTTGATCTTTTCATTCATTCAAACGTAGAAAAGACCCGTGGATATCAGCGAATAGCTTCCTACCTCTGGGAAAAATATGGACAACATTATTTTCAAATGCCAAAACCCCAGGCCATGCCTTTTTCAGATTATGCCGGGGTCTGCTATCCCGCAAGCTTTGCCTATGAAGGATATGATGTGGTGAATGGAGAAGCGATGCGTCCCAATGGGCCAAGAAATTTAAATATCTCCATCAGACATCGTCAAAATCATCCGGAGCTGGCTACCTGGCAGCAGTGGGAAGAACATGGTGTGCCCATGGGCGGACTGAGACTCAGTGCACCGCAATGGTATCAGTTTATCTACAATACATCCTGGTGGAATAATGTGTGTGACGCTACAGGAATTTTTTATTGGGGTAAAAGACTGCACGACTCCACCCTGATCGACAAAGCAAGGCGAATCATCAATTTCACTTTATCCTCCCCTCAAAAAGACGGAATATTCCCCGCGCTATATGATATCAATAAGAAATCCTGGATGCTCAGCATGTGGAGACCGCCAGTTGAACATTACAATCCGGACAGTGTGTTAAGATATTTTAATTGGGAGGCAGGAGATTATCAAACTTCATCAACCAGTGTAACCGCTGGATTTTTGATGCAGTATCGTAACACGTGCGAAGACAATCCCGCTATCCTGCCATTTGTAAAACGCTATGGTGATTTTCTGTTGAAGAATATTCAGCCCGATGGCACAGTACCCGCCTGGTTTACCAAAGACCTGCAAACCGTACCCAGTCTGAAATGGAATGGCGAAGGGGGTGCTCATATCTGGGTACTCAGTGAACTATATAAAGCTACCAAAGAACAAAAATATCTTGACGGAGCAGAAAAGATTGCAAAATCCCTGATCAACGATGTATTGCCAAGACAGAAATGGTACGATTTTGAAACCTTTTATTCTTGTGCCGTCAAAGCAGAAAGTTTTTTTGATGAACGCACTGGTCAGTATCCGGCAAATACCATGTCCACCGGCTGGGCCATCGACGGATTGTCCTCTTTGTTTGAGGCCACACAGAACAAGGACTATCTCAAAGCTGCCGAAGCAGCCGCTGACTACTCCATTTTTTATCAGGCAGTATGGGCGCCTCACTATATCATAACTGCATATCCCTTTGGTGGATTTTCCTCACAAAATAGTGATGCGGAATGGCTGGATCAGAGAGGTCACCGGTTTGCCAACAGTCTGATGAGGGTCGGGCTCCTGTCCAACCGGCAGGATCTTTTAGAAAGAGCAGTAGCCGCTGCGAGAGCTTCTTTAACGCTTACCAATCAACCCGCCCACATACAAAATGATATTTACAACTATCCAAATTATCCCCTGGGTCTTGGACCTGAAAATATTGATCATGAAGGATTCCCGCAATTGCCATTGCGTTCGGGCCCCAGCTGGTGCGAAGTGGGCGGGCTTGCGGCTGCAGCTCAATTGATGGGACGAATGGGAGGAGCCTACATCGATTTCAAAAATAATATTGCCGTGGGAATTGATGGTGTTTCGGTTGAGAGCTATTCACTGACCGATCATAAGATAGCAATTACTATGAAATCACTTTTATCGGGGTTAAAAGTGCCTTACAATAAGGAATTTTTGATAGACCTGCGAATAGTGGGATTGGAGCCAGGAAACTATTCGACTTCAATAAATGGAAATAACGAATTAAATTTTTCAGAAAACGAACTGAACAGCCGGCCTGTGATTGTTCATCCTGATGGAAAGATTGAGTTTCAAAAATGACAATAAAAAAACCGGAAGTGTAAAAACACGACCGGTTTATCTTGTCTTAAACCCAGACAACTAGACTTTGCTTATAATTGTAAAATACGCTAGTAAACCTGGATGGTAATAAACAGGAATGGCATTGTATTCATATATTTTGGCATTGGTTCGCAAACCAATATCCAAATTATTTGACTTTATATTCTATGCAGGTATTCTATGAGTCGGCTTGGGGAAACCGGGTTTAAAAGACGACCTGCTTTTCTTAACCATTCTGCATTTTAAAAACTGTTCCATCTCAGAAATAGCATCTGCAACCATTTTCTGAAGGAATAACGGTAAAATCTGCACCCTGGCATTTATGAGTATGAAAGCATTATTCGTTTCCGGGAAGACCGATTCAATTATTGGTTCGTGAGGAATTGAGGTAAAACTAATTTTATATTTTTCTTTGCCATCATGCAT
>DASXKM010000461.1:0-3048 GCA_036496825.1 Puia sp.
TGAACAAACATTCTGCTACGCAATCTTCAGTACGGTTAGTTAGTCGCCTTTACTTCAGCTTTCAGTCAGCTTGTATTTTTATCATTTAATTTTTTATTTAAGTATGAACATTTATGTTTCAAATTTAAGCTTCAACGTAACTGACGAAGACTTAAACGAGTATTTTGCAGAGTACGGAGAAGTTTCATCTGCTAAAGTTATTCTTGACAAATTCACACAGAAATCACGTGGATTTGCATTTGTTGAAATGGCAGACGACGAAGCTGCTAAAAAAGCTATCGCAGAACTGGACGGTGCTTCAGTTGATGGAAGGACCATTAACGTTTCAGTCGCTAAACCCCGCGAAGAACGCACAGGCGGAGCCGGTGGCGGAAACAGAGGCGGCGGTGGTAATTTCCAGAAAAGAAATAACTACAGTAACAGCAGATATTAATCGCCTTTTATTGTAAAAGCCCCCACTTCAAGCGGGGGCTTTTCTGTTTTCCGGGTATCGTATCATTTTTGCCAGCCTCCTTTGTGCCATTTATAACCTTTATTATTGTTTTCCCAATATCCTGATTTCCATGAATGGCCCTCTCTGGAACGCAGCCAAGAACCTTCCCGCCAGTGATAATTGCCTCCGGAATATTCCCATTCACCATCGGTCCAGACATATCCGGCTCCGGGTGATACAGGCCTTACATAGGTAACCTCAGCAGGCCTTTCTGTTACATAACCCGCCGTGCATCCGATCAGGACAAAGCAGGATAGAATACTTAGAGCCAATAAATATTTTTTCATTTTTAACTGTTTATTTCATAAGATCGCAAAAGCCATTCCACGCACAGAGCCGTAATTATGTGTAACTTGCAGGAACTCTATTTTAAATGATTGCCGACAACCCCACCTCATCCGCTCCCCTCACTGCCAAGGACTTTGTTACTGACCAAGAAGTTCGTTGGTGTCCCGGATGTGGTGACTATGTGATTTTGGCCCAGGTGCAGCGAGTAATGCCCACGATTGGTATTTCCCGGGAGAATATTGTTTTTATTTCTGGAATTGGCTGTAGCAGCCGGTTTCCGTATTATATGAATACCTATGGTATGCATTCCATTCATGGAAGGGCAACGGCCATCGCCTCCGGATTAAAAGCAACGAGGCCTGAGCTGAGTGTATGGATTGTAACCGGCGACGGAGATTCACTCAGTATTGGTGGAAATCACACTATTCATATACTCCGCAGAAATTTTGATGTTAATATATTGTTATTCAACAACCAGATTTACGGTCTTACAAAAGGTCAATATTCCCCAACATCTGAGACGGATAAAGTAACCAAATCCACACCTGTTGGCAGCATTGATCATCCATTTAATCCACTCGCACTTGCCATGGGAGCTGACGCCAGTTTCATCGCCCGTACAATGGACAGGGATCCAAAACATCTGCAACAGATGCTGATGCGCAGTCATCAGCATAAGGGCTCATCTTTTCTGGAAATCTATCAGAATTGTAACATATTTAACGACGGTGCATTTGAAATTTTTACGGAGAAAAATTCAAAACCGGATGAAACGCTGATGCTTGAACAGGGTAAGCCACTGATTTTCGGAGCACAACAAAATAAGGGAATCCGCCTCGACGGAATGAAGCCTGTTGTGGTAGAAATTGGAAACGGATATACTGCTGAAGATTTATGGATACACGATGAAAAGGATCTTTATAAGGCACAGACACTGATCCGTATGTTCGACGACCCGAATCTGGAATCTCATTTTCCACGTCCCTTCGGAGTTTTCTATGAAACATCACGTCCCTGTTATGAAGAAATGCTGAATCATCAGATCGAAGAAGTAATCAGGACGAAAGGCAAGGGAAATCTTACTAAACTTCTCAGCGGGCGTGAGACCTGGACGATAAAAGCTTAATACAGGTCTGGAAGACTGGAAGACTGGAAGTCTGGAAGTGGTATTACTGGCTAAACATTCCATCAATCATATATCATTAGCTCCTTTTTTGCATCTGCAAATGTTTTTTCCCTTTTATAATTATACCACCAGCCAGGTACGGTTTTTTTCATGATTGTATCCAGGTGACGCATCGCGAAGAGATTCCAGGCCCCTCTGATTTTTCCATGAATTCCGGGTTGAACCGCGCGGAGACTCATTGCAAATCCACTGTCGATATATTCCATATGATGCCAGTACCCTCCGGGCATGAAAAGAGTTTCACCATGGTCCAGGATCAGTTCATAACCTTTTGCCAGTCTGAGGGCCGGAAATCGGTCGTAATCAATTTTGTTATTTTCAGCATCATAAAATTTTTCAAAGTTCACCATGCTTAAAACCTCCCAGGGTTTTCTGTATAACTTATGTTGTTCTTCATAGGGGAAAAGCAGTATTCGTTTTTTACCTATAAACTGCGTATGAAATATGTGCGAGAGATCAATATCGAAATGCATATGTGTCACGGATCCCTGACCACCCGTAAACAACATCGGATATTTTTTTACGAAACCCCTGCTAAAATGTTCCGGCCAGCAGAAATCTGTCAGAATCGAAGGAGCGTGTTCAAAAATATTAAAAAGAAAAATCCGCCATTCTGCAGGTCCCTGGCGGATCATGTCGATATATTCACCAAACTTCATATAGTCGTCCGCCGTATTGACGGGTGTATAAGCATCACTTTTTGAATTGTTGTAAATGCCTATTTCCTGGTTTCCGATAACGGCTTTAAAAAAATCCCAGTTCCATTTGTGATAGGCCGGCCATTTTTTAGCCATCCCGGTTATTACCAGCGGTTTGAGCGTTGAGTAATAATTTTTTTTAAAAACCTCCGGAGAAATATTTTCCACTCGGTCAACCGACCTCAGATACATAAAGGGAGTTTTTGCAAAATTACTGTAATCACATGAATGGATTTAAAGTTGCGGAATTGCATTCATACATTGTGTCATGTTTCTGACAGTACATCCACAAAATCCGCAGGAAAGAAATATTCAGACCATCACCGATTGTCTTTTATCGGGCGGTATAATTATTTATCCAACGGACACCATCTACGGTTTGG
>DASXKM010000462.1:0-5027 GCA_036496825.1 Puia sp.
AAAACATTTTCTTCGTGGAGCCCTGTATTTCGATACTACACCGAATTCCGATTCTTTGAGTGTTGTCAACGCCTTTCTTCAGGAGGATATGTACCACCTGATCAACAGTCTCCGATGGAAAAACTGATACAGAATCCTTTCTGATATGCTAACTTAGCCTGATTTTCAAACCGAACATTTGATAGCAATAGATAATATATTAGTTAGCGACGAGGTGTTGTCGGAGCAATTTGTCTGCGACCTCAGCAAATGCAGGGGCGGATGCTGCGAAGATGGTGATTCAGGGGCTCCTCTCACCAACGAGGAACTTGAATATCTGCGGGATGTTGTTGAAGATGTAAAACCTTATCTCACACCCGAAGGTATAAAAGTGCTTGAAAAAGAAGGGCTTTACAGATATGATCAGGAATTTGGCTGGGTCACACCTACCATAGCAGGCAAAATGTGCGCCTACGGATTCAAAGATGATCACGGTATTATAAAATGCGGGATTGAGCAGGCTTATCTTCAAAAAAAGACTTCATGGAAAAAACCCATCAGTTGTCATTTGTTTCCGGTAAAAATTACCCGAAGCAAAAGACAGAATCAGGAATATGTGAATTATGAACCCCGTGAAGATCTATGCCAGGCAGCTTGTGTATTGGGAAAGCAGTTGAAAGTCCCTGTTTATATATTTTTGAAAGAGGCTCTGATCAGGAAATACGGCGCTGATTTCTATTCCACACTTGAAGCAACTGCACAATATAAAAAAAAAGGCAAAGCCTAGGCCGCCTATGAAAATTCTATCCGTCGTTTGCTCCTTACTGGTTATATTATTGTCCAGCCAGTCATCATTTTCCCAGGATAGTTCTGTACAAATTAAATCTGTACCGGAAACTCAAATGCAGGACACGACCGTTGCCCTGGATCCTTCATTCAAAATCAAAAATTTTTATGCAAGAAAGGATCGGTATGATGCAATCAATGATTCGATAAAGGCTTCATTAGCCTGGAGTGCCAAAATGCATGATACGGTCGTTGCGTTAAATCCCGCTTTCGTTGTCGAGAATATATATGCCGAAAAAGATTCGTTAGACGCGATTGCTGAAAAGATCGCTGCTAAGAGAACCGCTTTCAGAGATTCCTTAAATGCCATTGGAACTGCATTAATGCGGGCTGCTGATATGCAGGACACCACGATTGCTTTAGATCCTTCCTTCGTCATCAGAGAGTTTTATGCGAAAAAAGATTCTTTACAGGCAATCAGAGATTCGCTCCGGGCTTTATTGGTCAAGGCTTCACAAATGCAGGATACATTGATAGAGATGGATCCTGCCTTCTTAGTCATGGCAAAATATTCGACTAAAGATAAAGCGGATGCGATCGTGGATTCCATTCGGACAAAACTTGCAGAAGCCTCCCAAATGCAGGACACCGTTATCGCTTTGGAACGTTCCTATGTAGTCCGGTACGCTTATGGGGCAGTTGATCGAAGTGATGCCATTCGGGATTCCATTGCCCGTCCGACGATCATGCAGGATACGATCATCGCATTGGACCCTCAATATATTGTAAGGGATCTCTATCCATTAAAGGATTCGATGGATATTATCAGGGATTCATTAAATGTCATCAATATTTCTCTGGCAATCAGGGCAGATTCTGTCTATACTGATTCTGTACGCCGTCATTGGATTGGCTGGAAAAAATATGAAGTGCAGCCTGGCCTTTCGTACACGCTGAATTCGCAAAAATTATTAAAAGCAAAAAGCAAGGCCGCGCTTCAATATAACGTTGCAGATTTCTACTTATACCTGAATGGTGAGCTTGTCCGGTCGCCGAAATCGGAAATGGGATTTTTTGCCGCCGGTTGCCTTGCGTTTATTTCTGATGATACTTTATTACTGAACAGCGGGCTCGGTTTTAAAGTGGGTGTGGGCGTAGGTATAAAAATATTCCAGGGAAAATTCACAAGCTCACTACACGCCAATACGGGCAATCAGCAGGTATTCAAATTATCCGAAGAGGATAAGGAATACAAGAAAAATCTGGTTGTTGAACCAACCAGCCAGACATTGAAGTTAAGAAGCGATCCGGCCTATGGAGGGGATGTCATTATCGGAGAGTATCAGGCAACTTATAAGAAATTCTATCAAAAAAGGGATGATGGAGACAATGATGAAAAAAGATATAACGTCCGGATTATTTTCAGGTGCCGCATCAGCGGAGGTATTAATAACCACCTCAGATAATTTATTATCTTCAATCTATGACCAGTATGGATCAGGCATCAACATTTAAGGACAAGATCAGTGTTAAAGCGGCTGACCTCGAACACCGCCGAAAAATCAATTTCAATATTGGAAGGTATGATGCAGTTGTTCCGATCGGCAAACAACAATTCGAAAAAATTCATCTCGCAAGGGAAAGGGCAAAAAATATCAAATGGCGCTCTCTTGAATCACTCGATCAGCAACTAGAACGTTTTGAACACGCGTTCACGAAACGGGGCGGAAAAGTTATTTGGGCAGAAGATAGTGCTGGTGCCCTGCAGGAAATTCTGGCTATCTGCAAAGCGAAAAAATGCAAGGCCGTTGTGAAAAGTAAGAGCATGGTGACGGAAGAAATTCACTTAAATAAATTCCTGGAAGAAAACGGGATCGAGAGTCTTGAAACGGATCTGGGGGAATATATTCAGCAACTCGATAATGAACCGCCATATCATATTGTTACGCCGGCCATGCACAAAAGCAAGGAAGACATCGCAAAACTCTTCCACGAAAAATTAAATACGGCACCGGGATTATCTCCTGCTGAACTCACCCTGATCGCGCGTCAGAAAATGCGGACAAAATATCTCCAGGCGGATATCGGTATTACGGGAGCTAATTTTATCATTGCCGATACAGGAAGCATTGCGATTACGGAAAACGAGGGTAACGGCAGGCTTTGCGCCTCGTTTCCAAAAACCCATATCGTAATCACGGGTATTGAGAAAGTAATTCCCTCCCTGACAGACCTTGCATTGTTTTGGCCGCTGCTGGCAACATTCGGGACAGGGCAGCGGGTGACCAGCTATAATTCAATCGTATCAGGACCAAAACAATCGGGAGAATACGATGGTCCCGAAGAAATGTATGTGATACTCCTAGACAATGGTCGCTCAAATATGCTGGCCAATGTTAAACTGAGAGAGAGTCTTTATTGTATTCGATGCGGTGCCTGTTTAAATGCCTGCCCGGTTTATAAAAATATTGGAGGCCATAGTTACGGAACAACATACAGTGGTCCCATCGGGGCTGTGATAACGCCTCATTTGAAAGGCCTTAACGACTGGAAACATTTAAGTTATGCTTCCTCTTTATGTGGCAATTGCACAGAAGTTTGTGCCGTGAAAATTAATCTGCACGAAATACTATTGGAAAACAGGTATGAAGCCGTTCAACAGGGAGCGGCCGGATGGATGGAAAAATTGGCCTGGAAGGGATGGAAACAGGCCAGTCTGCAGAGGAAATGGATGAATATGGGGAATTCAAAAATAAAAAACTGGTTTATCAACCGTGTTTTTCGAGGATGGAACAGGCAAAGAGCTGACTTGCATTTTCCCGAAAAAAGTTTTAATCAGAGATGGGTAGAAAAGCATAAATCCTGAACATGCTTTTCTATAGTGTTCATAGTAGTCCCCGCCTTGATTATATGCTGGATCTCGTCAGCAATGAAATATTCAATGAACCAATTATTCAAACCAGGGATCGATCTGTTTACCAGTCTTACACAGGTCCCAAATTGAATTATTCATCTGAAAGAACTTCAGACACAGAGTTCTTCCTATTCCCGCATCAACTGCTATTTGAGACAGGGATATCCGAACAGCCAATCGACCGTATTGAAATCTTTGGACGTCCGGCATTTTTTCAGACGGAAGGTGATTTCCCGTTTGATATCCTTGCTGCCTCATTTTTTCTGGTCAGCCGGTATGAAGAGTATTTTTTTTTTCAACCCGACAATTATGGGCGCTTTCCTCACCAGGCGTCCCTGGCGTTTAAAGAAAACTTTTTGGATTGTCCCCTCATTAATTACTGGCTGGAAGATTTTAAAAAGATGCTTAGAGGGAAATTTCCTGAGTTGATTTTCAAGATGAAGGATTTCAAGTTCATACCCAGCTATGATATCGATATCGCCTACTCTTATAAATTCAAAGGTGTGAAACGAAATCTGGCCGGCTTTTACAAGTCACTGGTAAAAGGACATTGGAAATATTTGCTGGATCGCTGGGATGTTTTGTTCAACAAAAAAAAGGACCCTTTTGATTCATACGAATGGCTTGATTCCCTTCATCTATATTGCAGAACCCGGGCATATTATTTTTTTCTGATAGCGAAAAAACAAAAGGGGGTAGATAAGAATATTTCTCCCGACAAACAAGAAATGGAATCGCTGATTGCGTACCATGCGGGTGGTTATACAGTGGGAATTCATCCGTCCTGGCAAAGCGGTGACGATGAATTGGTGTTGATGGACGAAGTAGAAAACCTGGCTGACATAACCGGCTCTCCGGTGAAATACAGCCGTCAGCATTATATACGGCTGAGCCTGCCGGAAACATATCGTAAACTGTTAAAAGCAGGCATTGACAAGGATTTTTCAATGGGATTCGGCGCTGCCAACGGCTTTCGCGCATCCATTGCTTCATCATTTTACTGGTACGATCTGAAGGCTGAAGAAAAAACCGTGTTGATGATTTTCCCTTTTTGCTTTATGGACGCAACTTCTTTTTATGAAACTAAGCTGACGCCCAGATCTGCATTTTCAGAACTGATGGAATACTACAGAAAGATCAAACAGATAAATGGTCTGATGGTTACAGTCTGGCACAATCAATTTTTTGGCAATGACCCGATGTTTGCCGGTTGGAAAGAAGTTTATGAAGTGTTTCTGAAAGATCAGATTTACTGGGATACATAGTTTAAGTGTGGCGGATGTGGAATTGTGAAGGTATGGGAATTCGAAATTGAATTTGCAGATGACAAGGTGGAAGTGAATGGCTG
>DASXKM010000463.1:0-2694 GCA_036496825.1 Puia sp.
TCAAATCCTTTTACGTGCTTTCCAAGTTCTTCATTGGTAGTATGGAGAAAATGCGTGGCAAACAACATAATATCATCCTTTCGTTCGCGCAGTGGTGGAATTTCAATGGAGAATTCATTGAACCGGTGATAAAGATCTTCCCTGAATTTGCCCGAGCGTGTCGCATTCCATAACAATTCATTACTGGCGATCAGGATCCGAACATCCAGGTCAATGTCCTTAACGCCACCTACTCTTCTCATTTTTCGTTCCTGTACCACGCGCAGAAGGGAAACCTGAACATCATAAGGAAGATTGGCAACCTCATCAAGAAAAATCGTTCCGCCATTGGCCAGTTCAAAACAACCGATCTTCTGATTTAACGCGCCGGTAAATGCTCCTTTTTCATGACCAAATAATTCACTCGCCGCGAGTTCCTTTGAAAGCGCTCCGCAATCGATGGCAATAAATGTTTTGCTGCTGCGTTTGCTGCGTTTATGGATTTCCTGTGCGTATGATTCTTTTCCACTGCCTGTTTCACCATAGATAATGACACTATAACTGGTGGGCGCCACGAGGGCTATCTGCTTCAGGATTTTACGGAAAGCTTCCGAGTCTCCAAAAATATATTTTCCCGAATAGGTAACACCGGCTGTTTCCGTAACCGGTTTTTCAGGCACGGTTGCTTTCGGTTTTACCGCCGGGCGAACACCACTGTTCTCACTATGGTCAATCGCCTGCTGTATCGTATGAATGATTTCATCGGGTAACAATGGTTTTGTGATATAATCGTAAGCTCCCATTTTCATCACTTTCACCGCAGTCCGCATATCGCTGTATCCGGTAATAATGATGACTGGCACCTCGGGATATTTATTCTTGATACTGGTCAGCATTTCCATCGCGTCCATATCTCCGAGGCGGTAATCACACATCACCAGGTTCGGCTGATTTGAATCCAGCCAGGCGATTGCTTTTTTCCCTGTATACATTTCAATAACCTCATATCCCCGACGGGTAAGAAAGCGGTTTAGCAGCAGACAAATATCTCTGTCATCATCAATAACAAGAATTTTTTTCATAAACATCAAATTTGTAATTCAAAAATGGCTTTGGTAAAATGAATTAATTGAATAATGCTCTCATCTGGGCAACGGGAATATTTAACTGGTCTCGGTACTTGGCTATTGTCCTGCGTGCTACGATGTATCCCTTGTTTGATAAAATATCAGCCAGCTGCTGATCTGTATAGGGTTTCTTTTTATCTTCTTTCTCAACTACTTCCTCTACGATGGTCTGAATCACTTTATTACTGATGATGGTTCCTTCTTTATTTGATAATCCTTCGGTAAATAAATCCTTCAGGAGGATCATTCCAAAAGGTGAGTCCGCGTATTTATTACAGGTGATCCTGGATACGGTAGAAATGTCCAGTCCGACGATTTCAGCAATATTTTTTAAAACCATGGGCTTCAGTTGCATCGTGTCGCCATATTTAAAATATTCGGACTGGAACTGAACGATCGCTTTTATCACTTTCAGCATATTGGACTCCCTTTCACGAATGGCTTTTATAAACCATTGCGCCGACGCCAGTTTGCTACGCATATACTGACGGGTACCGCGATCAGTCGTTTTATCATTGTCCATATGATGAACGGTTTCTGCCCATGTCTGATTTACATGCAGTGAAGCAGAACGCTGTCTGGCCAGTGTAACTAATACTTCATCCGCCTCTACTGTGATAATGAAATCGGGGAATACCGTATTATTTACCTGAATCGAATTGGTTGAACCTGTGAAAGGCCGGGTCTTCAAAGAAGCAAGCAGTTGCAGCACTTCTTTTACTTCACCATCCCGCATTTTCATATCTCTTCTGATCTTTTCAATATTGCAGGCATGCAAGTCAGCAAAATGATCCCTGACCAATTCGATGGCCGTATGATAAACGGGCTTGTTATTATTCAGTTTCTTCAGCTGGATAAGAAAAAACTCTCCCAGATCGCGCGAACCACAACCCAGGGGATCAAGCTCCTGGATGTTTTTTAATACGGGTTCCAATTCATCGCCCTGAATCCAGATATTCTGTTTAAAGGAAATCTCTTCCGCAATCTGTTCCAGGTCATGCGTTAAAAAACCGCTCTCGTTCAGCGAATCGATAATAAAATCTGCCAGTTTGTACTTTTTATCATCCAGCTCTGCAAACCGGTATTGTTTTTTCAGATCTTCCCTGAAATCAAGGGTTTCGGCAATCTGACGGTCCGGCATCTTGTCCGCCGGCAGATAATTTTCATATTCCGTTTTATAGTCCGGAATATCATCGTATCCGTATTCTTCCCAATTCTGAAAATCCTGCACAGTTTCCTTGTTGAATTTATCATTCAAAGCGTCATCCGTGTTACTGCTTTCTTCCAAAGCCGGATTTTCATTGATTTCATCCTCAATTCTTTGCTCCAGACTCAGCGAGTCCAGATGCAGTAAATTGAGCAACGCTATGTGATGGGGAAGTATCTTATGCTGTAGCTTTTGCGACTGAAGCTGATTGAGCATGCGATTATCTTTGGTTTCACTTATAAAATCAAATAAAACACCAGAAATCTTCCCCTTGAAATTACCTCTATTTTCTCAAAAAATACGATTTTGGGGGAATTATTTCCCCAAATTGGGGAATCGGGCACGATTTACCCTATTTTGATTTCTCTGTGGTTTCCTTAT
>DASXKM010000464.1:0-5372 GCA_036496825.1 Puia sp.
TTCCGGCCAGGCAAATTATGATTAACTTTAGAGAACTGCCTGTTTATGAAATCTAAATTTCTCCTTTCGATTTCTATCGCCCTGTTTTTATTCGGATCATCAGGCGCACAGGTACATAGTGATACTTCTAAACGTAGTGCCGTCAGCCTGGACTCTTTCATATTCAGGGTCATGGTAGACTATATTTCTGCTGATACCCTCGCATTGAATGTGCAGGAATTTGAAAAAAATACCATTTCTCATTTGGGTGAAGAACACAGGCTTGTTATACCCATTCTGGCCAATCCGGGACATTATGATGAAGATAATAGCAGTTACGACAAGTTCCTGCCTTCCGTATACCATAAAGAAGTAACGCGCGGTTCGCCGTTTCTGATTCCTATATACGTGCCGGGTCTGGTGATCAGCCAATCTTATGGAATTATCAATAAAAAAGAATATCACTATAACTATGATAAGGTAACGGGTAATCTGTTATTGATAAAAGACAAAGAATCACCAATTGCGGTGGACAGGGAGTTAGTCAATTCATTCTGTCTTAAACTGGATAAGGGAGGATATATCTTTATGCGGGTACCCCTGATAAACTCAAATGAATTTTTCCAGGTGATCAACAAAGGACCGAAATATTCCTGTTACAAATTATTTAAGAATATTTTCATCAATGCAAATCAAAAAACAAACGGATACGTAACGGATGGAAATGACTATGACGAATACCAGGATATCGAAACTTATTATATGGTGGATGAAAGAAAGAAAGAGTGGTCGATTTTCGAGTTGACAAAGAAATCAGTCAAAAAAACATTGGGCGCCCAGAATATTACGGCCAGTCAGTTTTTTAAAGATCACCGGTATGAAGTGCTCACAGAATCCACGCTGTCAAAACTTGTCGAAGAACTGAATAAGTGATCATACCAACTGATCCTGAAGTTTCTTCTCAATCAATTCCCACTCTGAAGAAATAATACTAAACAGATAAGTATTACCAATGGTCCCATCCCTTCTTTGTTTAAAATTGCGCAACACAGCTTCAAAGGTTGCACCGATTTTCAGGATGGCTTTCCGTGAGCGTATATTTCTTTCGTCTGCTCTCAGCTGAATGCGGTTTAACCCGAGCGTCCTGAATCCAAAGTTCAATATCAGCAGTTTCGCTTCGGTATTTATGTTAGTTCCAAAATATTTTGGATTGATCCAGGTCCACCCGATTTCGGCTTTCCTGTTAAAAACATCCAGATCAAGAATCCGGGTACTGCCGACGATTTCCCGGGTGTGAATAATTTGTATCAGGAAAGGAAAGGCCTTGCCGCCGGCTTCGTCTTCCTTTGTTTGCAGATACCATTTCATGAGTTCGTCCCTGCTATCAATTTCCTGGGGTAAATGTTCCCATATCGACGGATTTGCTGAAAACGATAACAGCTCATCCATATATTTTTCTTCCACCGGTATCAGGGCAATTGTTTTTCCTTCGAGTATCGTAATTCCGACGGCTTTTTTGTACTGCTCATCGATATATGATATTACAGCTTCCTGTTCCGCCAGATTGTATTCTAAATTTAATTTATCTGAAACACGAAGCGCAAATGTTTTAAACATACCGGTTATCAGAAACAGCGCAAACCAAATATTTTTATTTTTAGCATCCGGATAAGTTTTCAACCACATCATATATTCATCATCCGTCAGATATTTACCTAAATATTTACCCTGCTGACCGGCAGAAACAGAGAAATTTGTATTTACGCCTACATACCATTCAGTCATTCTCAAAAACATCTTTCTGACGGGTCCCTCCATCATTGCCTTTGCATATAATGTCTCCTGTCTTATTAAACCCTTTACTATATAGGTGGATACCCACCAGAATTCGTTACAGGCATCGAGGAATGCCTTTCCGGTTGGTTTTCGTATCAGGTAGTCCTTATCTGTGGAAGGTTCAATGTTTTTAAACAGGTTGTCCTTATCCAGCCACACCTTTGTCAGGCTATCAGGTACAAATGCCGTATCAAAACTTTCGTTTGGAAACAGCGTCAGGTCGATGCGGATTCCGTCTTTAAAAAGCATTAAATAATGAAAGGAATATGATTTTTTTTCTTCCCCGTCAAAAGACTCCATTTCATCCGGCATCTGCCAGATGAGTTTTTCACCAAAAACGGACGTCCAGCCGTGGTCGGCAGTGAATGAGTCCATCTGATCCACGATGTATACAATATCAAAATCCTGGAGGGTATCGGGTGTTATTTTTGAATTTGCCCTGGAACCATTCAAAAGAACAGCCCGGATCCTGATGTCGGATTCTGCTTTGTTGACAATCATTTTTTTTATCTCTTCGGCGGTTCTCATTTTTTGACCTGGTAATCGTTCAGCGAATCACGCCGTGGGCATGATAATAAAAAAGATTGACTTCTTTTTTACAGTAACAATTTTTATTGCATAATCTTTACATATGAAATATATGTCATCCTTATTAATCGTGTATAAAATTTTTGTTCTTTCAGCTGTCTGCTTTGTTCTCAGCCTGGCTGGGCTCAGGGCTCAAACCGTTATTCCCATTGAAACGAATAATATGGCGATGGTTCTGAAAGCAGCCACGAACGGCGATTTAAACATTATCTATTTTGGAAAAAAACTCAGCACGCCCGGTGAATATGACCTGATCCCGGATCAGTACGCACAGCCGGAAGACTATAGTATTTCACTGAACTCAGCATACACTTCCTCCGGATCCAGAAATCTGGCAGAACCCGCCATCACGGTGATTCATGCAGATGGTAATCATTCGCTCGATCTGAAATATATTGACCACAGCGTTAAAAAGACCGGCGACAATATTTCCCTGCTGACCGTGCGATTAAAAGATCCCGTATATGATTTCGAAGTCGATTTGTTTTATAAGTCGTATTACAAGGAAGACGTACTGGAACAGTGGTCCCAAATAAAACATCACGAAAAAGGAAATGTTATCCTGCAGAAATTTGCATCCGCGAATTTGTATCTGAAGGCAGGCGGTTTCTGGTTAAATCAATATCATGGCGACTGGGCCAAAGAGATGCGTCCGGAAGAATCGAAACTGACGCACGGCATAAAGACGCTCGACACCAAGCTCGGAACCCGCGCCAATCTGTTCGAGCCCTCCGTGTTCATGGTATCTCTGGATCAGCCGGCAACCGAAGACGAGGGTTCTGTATTATATGGCGGACTTGAGTGGAGCGGAAATTTCCGTATCGACTTTGAATTGGATCCGCTTGATAATTTGAGAATCCTGGCGGGCATCAATAATTATTCTTCACCCTATCCGCTTCAGCCAAATGAAGAATTTAATACACCGGTTTTCTGGTACACATTCTCCGATCAGGGAAAGGGTGATGCCAGCCGCAAATTGCAAAACTGGGCAAGGAACTATAAAATTTTGGACGGCAATGGAAACCGGCTCACTTTATTGAATAACTGGGAAGCAACTCAATTTGACTTTAACGAAAATAAATTAGCCGGTTTGTTAAAGGATACCAGGAAATTAGGTGTAGATCTCTTTCTTCTGGATGACGGCTGGTTTGGAAACAAGTATCCGCGCAACAGCGATCATACCGCATTGGGAGACTGGCAGGAAAATAAAACCAAGCTCCCCAATGGTATCGCAGCGCTGGTGAAAGAAGCTGATCAGAATGCCGTAAAATTTGGAATCTGGGTAGAGCCGGAAATGGTGAGTCCGAAAAGCGAACTTTATGAGACCCATCCGGACTGGGTAGTCAGGCAACCACAAAGGCCCGAATATTATTTCAGGAATCAGCTGGTACTGGATCTGACAAATCCGAAAGTGCAGGATTTTGTTTTTGGTATCATCGACAGCCTGTTTATAAAAAACCCGCAGCTGGCATATATAAAATGGGATTGCAATGCGGTCATTTACAACGCGTATTCTGCCCATCTCGGGAACCAGTCCGCTTTTTATATTGATTATGTGCGTGGTTTATATAAGATACTGGAAAGGATCCGGGCAAAATACCCGCGAACTCCGATGATGTTATGTTCCGGAGGTGGTGGAAGGGTTGACTATGCCGCCCTCCAATATTTTACCGAATTCTGGCCGAGCGACAATACAGATCCCCTGGAACGCATATTTATTCAGTGGGAATATTCATACTTCTATCCGGCCATTACCAGCTCAAACCATGTCACCGATTGGGGAAAGCAACCGATTAAGTTCCGCACCGACGTGGCCATGATGGGCAAGCTGGGATTTGATATTGAAGTCGGGAAACTGAGTGCGAATGACCTGGAGTTTTGTCAACTGGCCATCAAAAATTACAATGGGTTCAAACAGATCGTCTGGCATGGCAATCAATTCAGATTATCAGATCCACGTGAAAATTCCGTCGCTTCCATTATGTATGTGGATGAGACCAAATCTTCCGGCGTTATGTTCAGTTATCTGGTGAACTACCGGTACGGCGAAAGGAGTAAAATCCCTATCCGCTTAAAAGGCCTTGATGCAGGAAAAAAATACAGGCTGTCTGAATTAAATCTCTATCCGGGAACAAAAACCGCCATTAACGAATCCAAAATCTATTCCGGCAATTTCCTTATGACTGTCGGTTTCAATCCGGAAGTAAATGCCGTCAGAAGCAGTGTGGTTCTAAAAATTGAATCCGTGAATTAAAAGAAACGGCGTTCATGCCGCAAAACACTTTTCAGATTTCGTTTACGCATATTCTTGGGTGTATCGACTGAGGCCCCCTATTCCATTCTCGCTTTATCAATAAAAGTATTTTTGACCAGTTTCGGATTATCAATCATGTCAAAGAAATCCGACAGGAAGCCAATCATTTCTTTTTTGCTTCTCTGGTTCAGATAATTGAAATTATTGATGAGATCGTAGATATTTTTTTTCTGTCTCCTGAAAGTATCGAGCACAGTCTCCAACTCAGGCATGGTACGGGGAAATCCGCGATATACTCTTTGCGTAACTGATTCGATTTCGAGTTTCTCATCAGGGATGGAATAGTATGTATTGACAAGACCTGAATAATCAAAATCATATGGTACAACAAATGGCTTTGATAAGGTATCATCTTTTGAGAGAATCAATCTTGTGTTGTGATCAACCGTAACGGCCCAATCCGTATTTCCAATCATATATTGAAAAATGGCGACCATCGTCATTTGATTCCTGTCCGTTTGCTCAGTATTGAGTTTGTTTCTTTTCCATTCTGTACAATTATTACGGGCAGCAACATCTTTCAGGTCTTCCATCAGAAATCCATATTCATTGATCGTTTTCTTTTTGCCAACCGTGTCTTCCCATTTTATGTTCAGCAATCTGACCTGGAAACTTTTGCTGCATAATAAATTGTATATTTTATAGCAGAGATACT
>DASXKM010000465.1:0-2361 GCA_036496825.1 Puia sp.
CCGTTTGTTTGATGGCATTAGCTGCATCAATCGTTATTTGATCATTTGTCCGGTCTCTCGACTCGATGCCCAGATCAAAATATTTTATTTCCAGGTCCAGATATGGAAGTATCAGTTTGTCTTTAATAAACTTCCAGATAATCCTTGTCATTTCATCTCCATCCAGTTCAACAACCGGATTCGCGACTTTAATTTTGTTAGCCATGGAAATTAATTTTTACAGAAAAGTCAGCAAACCTACATGAATTGAAGCAATTCACAAAGGAGGAGGGCTGAAAGCACAAAGCGTTGTATATTCTGGGATATAAATTTGCCGCGTTTCGCCCAACTTGGTATCTTGGGTATCCAAACTTCTTTCTATGGATTTAATTGATATCGTAAAATCTTACCTATCAAATTATGTTTCACTGAACGAACAGGAATTCAACTTTCTTTCCAGTTTATTTGAATTACGGAATTTTGGAAAAAGAGATAAACTTGTAGAGGAAGGGGAAGTCGAAAAATATCTGAATTTTATTTTGCAGGGACTGGCACGAAAGTTCTTTATCAGAAAGAATGAAGAGATGGTAATGCAGTTTTCAAGGGAAAATGAAATTATTTGCTGTTATGATTCATTTATGTCAGGAGAACCATCCAATTTCTCAGTAGAGGCCCTCGAACCCATGGTCGTCGTATCCATCACCCACGATAATGTTGAAAAGCTTTATGAATTTAGTCCGAAGATGGAAAGGCTTGGCCGGCTTATTGCTACCCAGGAATATCTCAAAAAAGAAAGTTTCGAGTATAACCGGGTTCGATTAACATCCCAGGAACGATTTATTAATTTTATTCGGAACAATAGTTATTTACTGCAGCGTGTTCCTCAAAAATATCTGGCCTCTTACCTCAATATGAAACCTGAAACTTTCAGCCGGTTGAAACATCTTATGAAAAAGCCTTCATAGATTCACGATCAGTACCGGAATTTTAAGTTCGTGACGTACAGTATTTACCGTTTCTCCGTAAATAAAATCTTTTAATCCGGTATGGCCATGCGCGCCAATAACCAGCATTTCGGCTTCCTCTTCTTTTACAATCCGCACGATTTCTTTTGTACGGTGGATATAACCCAGCCGGGTAATTGATTTACAGTTATTCTTTTCAAGCGAAGCCTGGTAACTTTTTAATCGTTCCTGATCGGTTCTTGTTTCGAGGTCATCACTTTGTTTTCCCAGCATGCGTGCGGAAGCACTTTCAACCACGTGAATTAAAATATAATTGCTATCGGTACCACCCTGCCCGATTGCGAAGGCCAATAATTTTTCATCCTTTGGGCTGAAGTCCAGCGCAATGGCGATCTTTCGGAATTTCGGGATTTCCAGTTTTAAAATATCATGTCCTTCTCCGTGCAGTGTAACATTTTTTTCTTCCGCTTTACTCATCCATGGATGCAGAAAGATATAAAACAAAAGTACAACCGCACCAAGCAGGATGACAACAAAAAATATTTTCCAGATAAGATATCCCGGAATATCGAATAAGTGCCGGCCTTCTTCCAGTACCAGCTTCAGGTTTAGATACAGCAGCAATGCCGCTATTACCCATGCAAAAAAACGGGTAATAATATTTATTCGAAAAATTCCCATCTTCTTTTTATCACTCACAAAATGTATAAGCGGTATAACCGCAAAACCAAGCTGGAGGCTTAAAACGACCTGGCTAAATACCAGCAGTTGATCCACCTTGGTTTCTCCGGAGATCCAGATCACGATCACTGCGGGTATAATGGCCAGAAGCCGGGTGATGAGTCTTCTTAGAAGGGGATTAATGCGCAGTCGCAGGTAACCTTCCATTACGATTTGACCTGCAAGTGTTCCCGTTAGGGTTGAACTTTGTCCCGCTGCAATCAGAGCAACCGCAAAAAGGATGGAAGCCATCTTTGTTCCGAGAAGCGGAGAGAGAAGCTGATGAGCTTCTGATATGGAAGCAACTTCGGTTCTGCCGGATTTGAAGAAAACGGCCCCTGCCAGAATGAGAATGGCAGCATTGACCAGAAATGCCAGATTCAGTGCAATCGTCGAATCCCACAGATTCAGCCTGAGCGCTTGCCTGATAAACCCTTCCTCTCTTTTTATTTTCCTTGTTTGTACCAGCGCGGAGTGCAGATAGAGATTATGCGGCATTACCGTTGCCCCTATGATACCTATGGCAACATATAAAGCTGCAGTTCCCGGGAGAGAGGGGATTAGTCCCCGACTGATTTCTCCAAGAGACGGCTTTGCAAGAAAGATCTCAATAAAAAAAGAAACACCAACGATCGCGATCAGACTCAGAATGAAAACTTCCATTCTCCGCATGCCCAGTTTCTGGAGAAATAAGAGC
>DASXKM010000466.1:0-4685 GCA_036496825.1 Puia sp.
GTAAAAAGTGCGGTAATACGACTAACCCCCAAAAAAGAATCGCCTCCTGTTAAATCAGAAAAAAAATTTTTCTTACTCGTGAAAACTGCATTTAATCAAAGAAGAAAAACATTGCGTAATGCAGTTAGAGGTCTGTTTACAGAAGATGTATTAACGGACCCCCTCTTTAATAAGCGCGCCGAACAACTAACAATTATGCAATTTGCAGAATTGACCTGGCGAATGAAATAAGTATCCAAATATGGAATTATGGGAATATGGATGTGACTTGAAACATGATTAATTTAAAAGATATCAGATAAACGAAATTGAAACATGCGAACCGGAAAAGTTCTTATAACAGCAAAAGTGCATGAATACCTGATTGAACGTTTGAAAAAGAGAGGGTTTGAAGTGTCATATGTTCCACAGATTACCTACGGGGAATTAAAAGATATCATACCCGATGCGACAGGGCTGATCGTCACAACCCGCTTAAAAATAGACAGGGCCATAATGGAAAAAGCAGATTCTTTGAAATGGATAGGAAGGCTGGGTAGCGGTATGGAACTGGTGGATGTTGATTACGCCGTCCGGAAAGGAATACAGTGTGTGAGCAGCCCGGAGGGCAATCGTAATGCAGTTGCCGAACATGCACTGGGAATGCTGCTATCCCTGATGAATCATATTCCAAGGGCATCCCTTGAAGTAAAGCAGGGAAAGTGGATTCGGGAAGCAAACCGCGGTGTGGAACTGAAGGGCAAAACTGTTGGTATCATCGGGTATGGAAACACAGGTTCAGCATTTGCACGCTTATTATCACCATTTGATGTGACTGTTTTAGCGTATGACAAATACAAATTCAATTTCGGGTCAGGGAACATAAAAGAAGCCAATATAGAGCAGCTGGGAAGATATGCTGATGTGATCAGTCTTCACGTGCCACTTACAGAGGAAACTTTTCATATGGCAGGAGAGTCCTTTTTTAACTCGTTAAAAAACAAGCCTTTCTTTATAAATACCAGTCGCGGTAAGACCCAGGATACGACCGCCCTGATCAGGGCACTGGAATCCGGAAAACTTTCGGGAGCTGCCCTCGATGTACTTGAAAATGAAAAACTTGATAGTTACTCAGCATGGGAAAAACAGCAATTTGACGACCTGCTAAGCTTTGATAATGTGTTACTAACGCCTCATATTGCAGGGTATTCCCAGGAGGCATTTTACGGAATGGCTAAAGTGGTTTTGGACAAACTGGGGCTATAAATATCAGGGCAGAAAAACATTTTTCAGAATAGAGCCTCAAACCCGGTTGCTCACCAAATACAGACTTCCTTATTTCAGGGAGTCTTAACAGTGCCTAAAATACCTTTTTAATCAGATTCCTTATCTTTGCATAAATGCAACGCCTCCCAAAGGGCGTTGTATTTTTTTTCTTTTATCATAAACAGAGAACGATTTATGAGTGGAATCACATATTTAACAAAGGAGGCACTCGAAAAGCTGAAGGGTGAATTGCAAAAAATGAAGAGCATCGACCGGCCGGCAGCTTCAAGGGCTATTGCTGAGGCAAGGGAAAAGGGAGATTTGAAGGAAAATGCAGAATACGATGCAGCAAAAGAGGCGCAGGGTCATTTGGAAGCTAAAATACAGCGTCTCGAAGCAGATCTTTCGAATGTACGAATACTCGAAGAAGGTAATATTGACACAAGTAAAGTTTCTATTCTTACCAGGGTAACGGTTACGAACCTGTCCAATAAGAAACAGTCAACCTATCATCTGGTTTCCGAGAAGGAAGCTGATCTTAAATTGGGTAAAATCTCTGTTTCATCTCCAATCGGAAAGGGATTGTTGGGTAAGCAGGTTGGCGAAGTGGCAGATGTAATTGTTCCTGCGGGAAAGCTTCAATTTAAAGTGGAAAATATTACAGTTTAGCCATAGAATCATATTTTAAAATATGTCATATTAAGAGAGCGACCACCCTACATGTAGAGGTGTTTCTTTTTGCGTTCGGCTGCCGAATTTTCTAAGGTGTCAGATTTGCAATAATCTTTGTCTGGATTTTCTGAAAAGCTTCCCTGGTTAGTTTTAATTTGGTTTTTTTGAAATCCATATCGCTAACCTTGCTGATGGGGATCAAATGTATATGGGCATGCGGAATTTCCAGGCCGACAACAGTAAGACCGCAGCGGTTACAATCAAAAGATCTTTCTATCGCTTTTGCGATTGGTTTCGCAAATAACAGTATTCGCGAAAGGTATTTTTCTTCAAGATCAAAAAAATGATCAGTTTCTGCTTTGGGAATCACCAGCGTATGTCCTTCGACTAATGGATGAATGTCGAGAAAAGCCAGAAAATTATCGTCTTCAGCAATACGATATGCAGGAATTTCGCCATTGATGATGCGTGTGAATATAGTCATGGGAGAAAGTTAATATCTTGATGAGAGTATTACGTGACCCTCTTTGGATTTTTAGCAATAAATTCTTTCCATCCGCTCAGTTTTTTTTCTGTTAATAATGGGGAGCGGAATTGGTAGTGATGACAAAGTGCAACCGCCAGCGCATCAGATGCATCATAACGAACGATTTCAAGGCGGATTTCCAATACCTGCTGAAGCATTTTCCAGACCTGTTCTTTGCCTGCATTCCCATTTCCTGTAATCGATTGTTTAATTTTTCGAGGTGCGTATTCCGTAACCGGTATGCCAGATTGCATGGCTGCAGCAATAGCAACTCCTTGTGCTCTTCCGAGCTTTAGCATACTTTGTACATTCTTACCGTAAAACGGAGCCTCAATGGCAAAATCATCCGGTTTATATTTATTAATCAGTTGCTGGACGGTGAAGTAAATAAGTTCCAGTCGTTGATAAGCATCCATGCGAACAGGAACATGCAGCACATCCATCTCAACGAATTTGGTCCGGGATCCATCGATACATATCAGGCCCCATCCCATCATCAGTGTACCGGGATCTATGCCAAGGATTATTTTGGAGTTCTTTTGCAGAGGGAACGCTATTTTTGATTGTGGTGTTGAACAAAAATATCAAATTAATAGTCAATTATGTTGCCGGTCCGGTTATAATGTTCTTTCTTTTTTACACTGTGATTCGCCAGTTGCACAGGCAGCCAAATTGGAAAGATTCGATTCACCAAATGTTCAAGGTTGCGACAGGAAAACAACAGTGGAAATTATACTGCATGTTTTTTCTTATGCTGATAAACTGGACATTGGAAACTGCAAAATGGCAGGCAGCTCTACGACCGATACAAACCATCCGGTTTACCCGGGCTTTTAAGGCTATCCTCGCAGGGACCTGCATTGCATCATTTACACCTAACAGGGTAGGTGAATACCTGGGAAGGATGTTGTTTGTTGATCCGGGAAACAAAGTTGTTTCTGTGGCCCCAACGATTCTTTGCAGCATTTCGCAAATGCTGGTAACACTTACAGCCGGTTCTGCCGGGCTATACCTTTATCACCATTCAACCGGCTTCACGCCGGTCTGGCTTCCTCCGGTCTTGTTCAGATCTGCTGTGATTGTTACGATCCTGGCAGCGATCGCATTAGGTCTTCTTTATTATAGATTTGATCCGGTGATAAAGAGGGTAAACAAATGGCTTATAAAAAATAATAAAACATTTTCTATCCCCGAGGATTATAGTTTTCGGTCATTATCCGGAATTCTATTCCTTTCAACCATGCGTTACCTGGTTTTTATGCTGCAATATGGACTTTTGTTTTCTTTATTTGGCATACCATTGCTCGGATTGCAGGTATTCACGGGCGTTAGTGTCATGTTTGTGTTGATGGCAGTCGTGCCAACGTTAACGTTTTTAACAGATCTCGGTTTTCGTTGGGCTGTCGGTATTCAGGTTTTTCAGGTATATACCTCAAATACAGCAGGTATAATGGCAGTGTCACTGGGCATCTGGCTGATTAATTTAATAATCCCGGCGTTCGTAGGGAGTTTATTAATTTTAAGGATCAAATTATTTAGCAGTAGATGAAATCGATCACACTGATTATATGTATTTTTTTATTTGGCATTTCATTACCCTTAAAAGATGGTACTGATTTTTGCGGGTTACCCAACCAGGCATTCCAGGCGGGTGAAAGCATTACTTTCAAAGTATATTATACGTTGGCCGGAGTTTATATTGCTGCTGGTGAAGCCACATTTACAGTAGCGTTAGAAG
Organism: Puia sp.; assembly: GCA_036496825.1. GTDB lineage: Bacteria > Bacteroidota > Bacteroidia > Chitinophagales > Chitinophagaceae > Puia. The sequence goes on from DASXKM010000466.1 coordinate 4,182, forward strand.
AACTTGGAGGAAAATCAGTTTATCATGTTATAGGATCAGGTAAAAATTATTCTTTTTTGGATAATTTTTTTAAAGTGAGAGATAAATATGAAAGTTATATTGATACTGCCACATTACAGCCATTGAAATTTATTCGTAACGTAAGTGAGGGTTCTTACAGAAAATATGAAAATGTAAGTTTTAATAAAACCGCCCACACAGCCATTACAAATTCAGGTGTTTTTAAAACGCCGGATTGCATTCAGGATGTTTTAAGTACGATGTACTATGCCCGTAATATCAATTTTGAAAATATGAAACCGGGCGACAAGATTCCTTTTTCCATGTTCCTGGATAACCAGGTATATGACCTGTACATCCGTTACGTGGGAAAAGAAACGATAAAAACAAAATATGGAAAATTCCGGGCCATTAAAATTAAACCACTTCTCATAAAAGGAACTATTTTTGAAGGAGGAGAAAAGATGACGGTATGGATTAGTGACGACGCAAACCATATTCCGG
>DASXKM010000467.1:0-7902 GCA_036496825.1 Puia sp.
CGATTGCTATATTCTCGCCGTTGATCATGGGATTTTTACTTGGTCCGGAAGCGCTTGGTGGTTTTCTGGCAGGCGCTACCGTGAGTGGAGTATTAATGGGTATGTTTCAGAATAATGCGGGCGGAGCATGGGACAACGCAAAAAAATCATTTGAAAAGGGAGTGGAAATTAACGGGGAAATGTTCTACAAAAAATCTGAACCACATAAGGCTTCTGTAACCGGAGATACAGTGGGTGATCCATTTAAAGACACATCGGGACCCTCTATGAACATCCTGATTAAATTAATGTCGATTGTTTCACTCGTGATCGCCCCTACCCTGGCACAAATTTATGGCACTCATGATGTTCAGGCAAAGACTCTTAAAACACAAAAAATTCAAAGGGAACTGGTTACCAGAATGAAATAATACTCATTCTGCACAGAACCGCCAAGAGGCCACAGACAAGGTTTATTCGCTGTCGGTGGCGATTTCTGACTCTCCTGTCAGTAATTTTTTTGATTTCTCGAGATCTTTTTTCTGTTGCTCACTGAGTTGCGGATAATTCAGGTCCAGGCGACTCAGTTCATTTACTATGATATTGGCTATGACAAACCGGGTAAACCATTTGTCATCAGCCGGAACAATGAACCAGGGGGAAAGCAGATTAGAAGTATTTTCCAACAAATCCTCATAAGCCTTTCTATATTCTTTCCATAATCCGCTTTCTTTTAAATCTGCAGCCGAAAATTTCCAGTTTTTTGAAGGATCGTTGATGCGTTCAAGAAAACGTTTTTTCTGCTCTTTCTTTGAAACATGCAGAAAAAATTTGAGGATTACCGTGCCATTATCAACTAATATTCGCTCAAAATGATTGATCTGACGAAATCTTTTTTCCCAGAAAGCTTTGTCAATATCTTTTACTGATTTGATGTCAGGCAGATTTTCATTTAATATATATTCCGGGTGAACTCTTGTAACCAACACATTTTCATAATGCGACCGGTTGAAAATACCGACCATTCCCCGGGCCGGCAGAGCAATATAGTGGCGCCATAAATAATCGTGTTCGAGTTCCTGGTGAGTGGGCGTTTTAAAAGGAGTAACCGTGACGCCCTGAGGATTCAATCCACTCATCACGTGTTTTACTACACTATCCTTGCCGGCGGCATCCATGGCCTGTATTACGATTAAAACGCTATACCGATTTGAAGCGTATAACCTCTCCTGAATATCAGAAAGTTTTAATATGTCGGCTTTTAGTTGTATCTCCCCTTCTTCCTTGGAAACGGGCTTGTCATCGTCATCGGTCGGCCAGTCTTTTAACTTAATCTCCTTTTTGGAACCTACTTTAAATTTGTCAGTATAAAATGATGCCGGGCGTTGTGGTGCCATACTGAAAGGTTTAGATGGTTATTTTTTTGCAGCCGAAGGAAAATTCGATGGCTCCATAAATTAATTGTTAAAAAATAATTCTATTACGAATAAAATCGTATTTTGCTTTATATACAAATGTAATATATGGTAACATCCAAATATATTAAACCCACGGAAAGTGAACTCGAGATTCTGCGGGTTCTTTGGGAAAGGAATAAAGCCAGCGTGAGGGATGTGCACGAGGAACTTTTAAAAACAAAGGAGGCCGGTTATACAACCACCCTCAAGCTTATGCAAATCATGTTTGAAAAAGGTCTGGTGGGAAGAGACGACTCGGTAAAAATACATGTCTACTATCCGGTCGTAAGCCGGGAAAAGACCCAAAAACATTTATTAAGTAAAATGATTACGAATCTGTTTGGGGGTTCTTCAACCGAACTGGTGATACATGCGCTTGGAAATCACAAAGCTTCCCCGGAAGAACTGGAAGAAATTCAACAGCTGCTCAACAACCTGAAAAAGCAATAAAGCATGTCGGCCTATCAGAGTGCCCTGACTATTCTTGGATGGAGTTTGCTGGATAGTATCTGGCAAATGGGGGTTATGTGGATGGCTTATAATATGATAACGGCTGGGAATAAACTTATTTCACCGGCTGGAAAACATAATTTAATCTTATTATTTGTTTTTATAGGAACCGAATGGTTCATTTATTCTTTTATTCATTTTTTGAATGAGCCATATACTCGTTTGCTTCCCGGGATTATTCCTGTTTCACCTATCGCCAATTTCTGGATCTCCGGGTTAAGTCTGCTTTACCTCGTCATTTTATCAGGCCGCCTTATCCAATATTCCATTCATTACTTCAGGGGCCGAAAAAATAAAGAGAGTTATTCTCCATCGCCGGTGCTGCAAGCTTTTGCTGACCGGTATTCCAGAATTCTACGAATTCACCGAAAAGTGCAGGTGTACTTTTGTACAATAGCTGAGACTGCCGAAACAAGCAGATTTTTCAAACCGATCATCCTTTTGCCGGTATCGCTTGTAACGAGACTTTCTCCGCAGCAAATAGAAACTATCCTGGTGCACGAACTTTATCATATCAGACGTAATGATTACCTGACTAATATATGTATGTCCATCTTTAGGGCAATTTTCTTCTTTAACCCTTTTGCACATCTGTTTTTTAAGGAACTCGCCAGGGAAAGAGAACTTGCCTGTGATGATGGCGTGCTGGAATTGGGATTTACACCGGACTTGTATGCGGAAACTTTATTTTCACTGGAGAAATTTCGCCAGCCAACAACGGGATTTTCGCTCGCGGCTGACGGCAATAGACCATGGCTTCTGATGGAACGGATCCGTCGAGTATTGGGCAAACCGGCAGCAAGAAAAAATCGATTCAGACCAGTAATGATGATCGGCGGCCTGATACTTCTCATTATGATTATTCTTCAACCGGTGGCTACTATTTCCTCCATACCGGCGGATAATGTGGTACATTATAAAGCGATTATGCCAGGCCGTTATGAATTGAAAGTAAAAGAAGTATCAGATAAGATTACATTAGCGAAGGCGAAGATGAACAGCCCCCAAAAACGAATAAAAATTGTAACAATTCAGGAAGCCCATTCTTTGCCGATTTCAGAACCGGAAGAAACGCCCGATCCGCCTGATATGGCTTATTATGCAGACAATAAGATTTCAAGAGATTATTCGAATCAGCCGGCAGCCGATTTAAATCAGGACCCCATCAGGATACTTCCCGGTTCGCCTTATATTCCTTCAGCGAGTCTGGCGTACGATGCACAACCCGTTATTATTGCAGCCGACAGCTTGCGGGATATAATGATTAAAAACGATATCAATGTAATTGTCGACCTCTCAAATCTCAAGGCCATTGCCAATCTGAAGGATCTGGAATTCGAAATTGAAAAGAACAAGCAGGAACTCATCCGCATCGAAACAGAGAATCAGAAACTTTTCCTGCCGAACCAACGGAATATGAAGGCTTTGCTGAAAAAGATTCAAAAGCAAATCGAATGCAAGAAAATTCAAATCGATGAATTGCGAAACAAGCTTGAAGTCTCAGAAGCAGAAATTATCCATATTTAAACATCAGAATAATTAAATTTGCAGCATGACTTTCGACTACCGGACTTTATTACCGGAGGAAATGGATGCTTCCTCACGCGTATGGATATACCAGTCAAGCCGTTTATTCAGCATATCCGAGGCGTTTGAAATAGAAGAAATGCTGAATGAATTTGTTGGCGCATGGCATTCTCACGGCGTTCCGGTGAAAGGATACGCCAATTTATTTTACGGACAATTCATAGTTCTGATGGCGGATGAAACAGCCTCCGGCGTCAGCGGATGCAGTACGGATTCGTCCGTGAAGCTCATGAAAGAAATCGAACAAAAATTCCGGGTTCAGCTATTTGACAGGCTATTGCTTGCTTTTCTGGTAGACGGGAAAGTGCAGTTATTGCCTTATTCTCAACTGGATTTCGCAAAGGAAAATCAATTTATTTCAAGGGATACCATTTACTTTAATAATACGGTTCAAACTAAAAAGGAATTGGAAGAGAAATGGTTGTTGCCTCTCAAGGAAAGCTGGCTGAACGACCGTATGCGGAAGTAGCTCACCTGGCAGAGCGACAGCTTCCCAAGCTGTAGGTAGCGGGTTCGAGTCCCGTCTTCCGCTCTAAAAAAAATGAATGATTGTCCTGAAAGTTATTACAGCCAGTACAAGACCTGGAAGAAGGGGAAAATATATAAGCCAATGGGTACTTGAATCTCTTCAATCCCACCCGGCTTTTCAGGTGGAACATTTGGATCTTAAAGAAATTAACCTGCCTTTTTTGGACGAACCCCATCATCCGAGATTCCAGAATTATACCATGCAACATACAAAGGACTGGAGCAAAAAAATTTCTGAAAGCGACGCATTTATTTTCGTCATTCCGGAATATAATTATGGGTTCACGGCACCGTTAAAAAACGCAATAGATTTTCTATTTAAGGAATGGGCGTATAAAACTGCAGGCATTGTTAGTTATGGAGGCCTCGCCGGTGGTACCCGTGCTACTCAGATGTTTAAGCAGGTCCTTACGACCCTGAAGATGGTCCCGGTAACAGAATCGCTTCCAATTCCATTTTTTGAATCGCATATAAAAGAAGGCGTTTTTATTCCTACCGAAGTCTTAAACAATGGTCTCAATGGCCTGTTTCTGGAAATGATAAAACTGGATAAAGGACTTAGGGTAATCAGAGAACAGGGCTAACCTGTCATACTGTCATTTATTCCTTTGTTTTGATTAATTTTGCTATCCCAAAGGATTTTAATGGAAATGGAAATGCTCGGCAAGGAACATGATGAGACAAGACAGGGTGAAAGTTTCTCACCATCAACTTTATTGGACCAGGGATCAGTGCGGAAATTTTACATTGAGAGCTATGGCTGTGCCATGAATTTTGCCGACAGCGAAGTAATCGCTTCCATTCTTCAGGAAGCCGGATTCACAGTAACCCGGGATTATACCGAAGCCGATCTGGTGATGATCAATACCTGTTCAATTCGTGAAAAAGCCGAACAGACCGTCCGTAACAGACTCCATATTTTCCGACAGGTAAAGAGGGCCAATCCTTCCATGCTGATTGGGGTACTGGGTTGCATGGCAGAAAGATTGAAATCAAAATTTCTGGAAGAGGAGAAGCTGGTTGACCTCGTGGTAGGTCCGGATGCATACCGGAGTCTGCCCATTTTGATTGAGCAAGCGGATGAAGGACAAAAATCTGTCAACGTTTTACTTAGCCGTGAGGAGACATACGCGGACATTTCTCCTTTGCGTTTGAACAGCAACGGGGTAAATGCCTTTGTCAGTATCATGCGGGGATGTAATAATATGTGCTCATTTTGTGTGGTTCCCTTCACAAGAGGCCGGGAAAGGAGCCGAAATCCGGGATCGGTTATTGCCGAATGCCGCGATCTTTTTGAAAATGGTTACAGGGAAGTGACACTGCTGGGACAAAATGTAGATAGCTACCATTGGCACTCTGGTCTTGATGGCCAACCTGTCGTTGGTTTTTCTGAACTGCTTGAAAATGTTGCCAGGATTTCCCCTCAGCTGCGTGTCCGGTTCTCTACATCGCATCCTAAAGATATCACAGATGGGGTTCTGCATACGATTGCCCGTTTCGAAAATATCTGCAATTATATTCATCTGCCTGTGCAAAGTGGTTCAACCAGCGTCCTTCAAAGGATGAACAGAACATATACTAGAGAATGGTACTTATCCAGAATTAAGCGCATCAGAGAGTTGATACCTGACTGTGGCGTCAGTTCTGATATTATTTCTGGTTTTTGTGGTGAAACTGAAAATGATCACCAGCAAACATTATCTCTGATTCGGGAAAGCCGGTTTGATTTTAGTTACATGTATTATTATTCTGAAAGACCGGGAACCCTGGCGGCTAAAAGGTATGCAGACGATATTCCAGAGACAGAAAAAAAAAGGCGACTTGAAGAAGTCATCAAATTGCAAAGACAGGTCTCTGAAGAATCCAATCGAAATGATATTGGAACGATTTCGAAAGTGCTGATAGAGGGAGATTCGAAACGAAGTGAATTTGAATGGATGGGCAGGAATGATCAAAATAAAGTAGTTGTTTTTCCGAAAGAAGGACGTTTCCTGAAAAAGGGTGATTACGCGATTTTAAAAATTGTACACTCCACCGGAGGAACTCTGATTGGCGCAGTGGTTTGATATCGGTTAAGCGACATTAAAATTTAAAGCATGGAACTTCAGGCAATAAAAAACAGGTTTGGCATCATTGGAAATGCGCCGGAGCTCAATTTTGCTCTTAGTGTGGCTGTTCAGGTCGCAAATACGGACCTGACCGTATTGATAAATGGCGAGAGTGGTGTTGGGAAGGAGGCTTTTTCTCATATTATTCATTCACTTTCGGCAAGAAAACATAATCCGTTTATTGCAGTAAACTGCGGCGCTATTCCCGAGGGGACCATTGATTCTGAATTATTCGGTCACGAGAAAGGGTCTTTTACCGGGGCGGTCGATTCGCGTAAAGGATATTTTGAAACCGTTAACGGAGGAACTATTTTTCTGGATGAAATTGGAGAATTACCACTTGGCACGCAGGCGCGATTATTGAGGGTACTGGAGGCTGGTGAATTCATCCGTGTCGGTTCTTCCAAGGTACAGAAAACAGATGTGCGGGTCATCGCTGCGACCAACAAAGATCTTTTGCAACTCACTGACCGTGGAAAATTTCGCGAAGATTTATATTACCGGTTGAGTACCGTTCCGATTCGTGTACCTTCTCTGCGTGACCGAAAAGATGATATTCCGCTATTATTCAGAAAATTCGCGGTTGACTTCGCTGAACGCTATAAAACGACACCTGTTCAATTGGATGAGGAAGCAAAAAATCTGTTAATCCGGTACAGCTGGCCGGGAAATGTTCGGGAGTTAAAGAATATTGCGGAACAGATATCCGTTTTGTCCGAGGATAAGCTGATTAGTGCACAACAATTACGTAGATTCATTCCGGAAAATCCGGTAAACCGCCTGCCCATGGTCATGCCTTCGACACATACTCAGGCGCCAAACGATTTTTCGAATGAAAGAGAGATCCTGTACAAGTTATTCTTCGACATGAAGAAGGATGTAACGGAACTCAAAAAAATGTTCCTTGAAATATTGAAAAACCCCTCTTTGGCAGCTGATGTGCAGGAGACTTTTTCCAGGGAAATGAAAGAGCTCAAACCGCAGGAACACTATTCCGGTAATCCGGTTTCTTCTGCTTTTCAAAGCCAGCCGGTGATGATCCATAATAATGGAAATAGTGAAATCCAGCATCATGAAGAAGTGGAGGAATCGTTAAGTATCATGGACAAGGAAAAAGAACTCATTGTGAAAGCGCTTAAAAAACATAAAGGGAAAAGAAAAGATGCCTCATCGGACCTGGGTATCAGCGAAAGAACACTGTACAGAAAACTAAAAGAATATGATATCAGTGAATAAAACCAGTTTTTTTTGTCGTTCAATCAGGCAAAGCATTTGCCTGCTTTTCATTTTTCTGTTATCAAATAGCTGTGGGGTTTATTCTTTTAAAGACGTCTCCATACCTCCGGAAGTGAAATCCATACACATTGGTTTTATAGAAAACAGGGCCCGTTATGTGGATCCGCAATTAAGCCCGCAACTGACTGATAAATTAAAACAAAAAATCAGCAGCCAGACAAAACTGACACAGATCCAGACTGAAAACGCAGATTACGATGTGTCTGCATACGTTTCCGCCTATGATATTACGACCGCTGGTGTAGCTAATCAGACGGCATCCATTAATCGTCTGACTGTTTCGGTTCATCTTGCGTTAAAAAACCGTTTGAATGAACAGAAACTGGGAACACCGGATTTTGAGACTGATATTTCCCGGAATTTTGATTTTCCGGCAACACAAAGTTTCACTGATGCGCAAGTCAGTTTATTGCCCCAGATTATTCAGCAATTAACAG
>DASXKM010000468.1:0-2404 GCA_036496825.1 Puia sp.
GCAATAAAACCAAAGGCTGTTCTGTTCCTTGGAAAATGCGGCGGTTTGAAAAAAAGAAATAAACTGGGTGATCTGGTATTGCCAATTGCTGCCATACGGGGGGAAGGAACATCCAACGACTATTTTCCTCCTGAGGTACCGGCGCTGCCCGCCTTCGCATTGCAAAAAGCGATTTCCACAACCATTCGTGAATTTGGGGTGGATTACTGGACGGGAACCGTATACACGACAAACCGAAGAGTCTGGGAACATGATGATGTATTTAAAGAATATCTGAAAAAAATCCGGGCTTATGCGATCGATATGGAAACAGCAACAATTTTCTCCGTCGGATTTTATAACAAGATCCCAACGGGTGCTCTCCTGCTCGTCAGCGATCAGCCGATGATTCCTGATGGTGTAAAAACTGCTGAGAGTGATCAGCGTGTAACCGGTGATTTTGTGAGTATCCATTTGAAAATTGGAATTGAGTCACTTAAACAACTAATAAACGGGGGACAAACCGTCCGGCATCTCCGGTTTTAAATAAATACTTGCTTCCACTCATCCAAATAAATAATTTAACAGTAGATTTTCCCGGGACCGGAAATACTGTACCCGCCTTGCAGGATGTTACTTTTTCTTTGAATCGCGGAGAGATGCTCGCCGTTGTCGGTGAATCCGGATCCGGCAAGTCAGTCATGTTTCTCACTATAATGAATTTATTAAGCAAAGCGGCCAGGATTGTGAGAGGATCTGTTATGTTTTCTACTGACGGAAAGAATGACTGCAATTTGCTGGGCATGCCAGACAATATATTGAGGTCCAACAGGGGTAGCCATATGGCCATGATTTTTCAGGAGCCCATGACTTCTCTAAATCCTCTGATGTCTTGTGGTGAACAGGTCTGTGAACCGCTGATGCTGCATAAAAAATTCAGCAGGTCGGAAGCCAGGACGGCTGTCCTGAAATTGTTTGAAAAGGTTTTACTACCGGAACCTGAGCTTATTTATAATAATTATCCTCATCGACTCAGCGGCGGACAGAAGCAGAGAGTAATGATTGCGATGGCCATCAGCTGTAATCCTTCTCTTCTAATCTGTGACGAGCCGACAACGGCGCTGGATGTGAGAGTCCAGAAAACGATATTGGACCTTTTGAAAAGTCTGAGACGGTCGGAAAATATGGGAATTATTTTTATTACCCATGATCTTGGATTGGTTGCAGATATGGCCGACCGCGCCCTGGTAATGTTGCGGGGAAAAATAGTAGAAGAAGGCAATGTAAAAGATATTTTCTCAAGACCGCAACATCCCTACACGCGTGGTCTGCTGATGTGCAGACCGGCGTTGCACTTAAAAGGAGAGCGCCTGCCGGTCGTTTCTGATTTTCTTGAAAACGCGGAAAAAGTATCTGATAAAATAATTACAGATCCGTACTCAAATTCAAACCTGCATATCGGAGAAAATCCTGCAAAATTTAGTTCGTCTGAGTTGCCCGAACCGAATGAAGCGAAACGTAAAATGAAACCACACGATCTTTCGGGCACAAACCGGACTGTGCTGTTGGAAGTAAAAGGGGTTGATCTTCGATATTCTTCAGGCAAAAACTGGCTGGGTAAAGAAAAACATTGGGTACACGCGATTCGTGATATCAATTTTAAGGTTTACCAGGGAGAAACTTTGGGCCTGGTTGGTGAATCGGGTTCAGGAAAAACAACCCTCGGTCGTGCATTGCTGGGTTTGAATAAACCGCTTCATGGAAATATTACTTATGGAGGCTCGGATTTAATGCGCATGAGTAATGCTGAGATTCTTGAATTCAGAAGAAATATCCAAATCGTATTTCAAGACCCTTATTCTTCTTTGAATCCCAGGTTAATGATCGGGCCTGCCATTTCAGAACCCCTTCAGGTGCACAATGCATTTGGGGCTTCGGAAAGAAAAACACAGGTAATGGAAATATTGAAAAAAGTGAATCTTCAGCCTGAACATTTCTACCGGTATCCTCATGCTTTCTCTGGTGGACAAAGACAGAGAATTGTGATTGCACGGGCTCTCATACTGAATCCTGGATTTGTTGTATTTGACGAGTCCGTATCCGCACTTGACGTAAGTGTTCAGGCTCAAATATTAAATCTCATCAATGATCTGAAAAAGAACCTGGGATTTACGGCTGTTTTTATTTCGCACGATCTGTCGGTTATTCGGTATCTGTGTGACCGGGTAATCGTGATGGAAAAAGGAAGGATCGTTGAATCCGGCGAGGTGGAATCGGTATACAAAAATCCTCAAACCGGATACACACGTTCACTGATAGAAGCCATTCCGGGCATAAATCTTCTTCGAAAAGGCTAAAATCTAAAGAAAATCCGGGCCACAATAATAATTTATCCGCCTGATATATTTTTGATATTTCTTTATTA
>DASXKM010000469.1:0-3727 GCA_036496825.1 Puia sp.
AACCTTAAGTGGAAGTGATCGTATGGGATATGAAATTCGAAAATATACGTACTGCAGTTTCTGTCATTTTCACAGGCATCCCTTATTTTTCTGTCATTCTAATCTCATCGTTTTATTTAATAGTGCTCTTTTCCCTAAATATTATTTCTGTTGTGAAACTGCGAATCTTTCCCATTATGATCAGTTGAATAATTTTTGAAAGAAATTGCAATCTTTTAGCTGATGGAATATTAATTTTATTCATCGTCGCTATTTATATATTATCACTTAAATTCGTTTAAATTTCAAGCGATGAATCTGCACGAATATCAGGCCAAGGAACTATTAAAAAAGTACAACGTTCCGGTACAGGAAGGTATACCTGTAGATACAGCCAATGCGGCTGAAGAAGCGTATAAACAAATCAAAGTGAACACGGGCAATTCGTTCGCAGTTGTTAAAGCGCAGATACATGCGGGCGGTCGCGGAAAAGGTAAGATTAAGGGCACTGAACAAAGAGGGGTTTCGGTAGCCAAAAATGCTGAAGATGTCCGCAATTTTGCTTCAAATATGCTGGGGGGCACCCTTGTAACAATCCAGACCGGAGACGCAGGCAGGGTTGTTCATAAAATACTCGTGGCACAGGATGTATATTATCCCGGTGCAAATCCGGTAAAGGAATTTTACCTGTCTATTTTATTGGATCGTTCTAAAGGGCAGAACGTATTTATGTATTCTACTGAAGGGGGAATAGACATCGAGGAAGTGGCCCATAAAACGCCTGATAAAATATTTAAGGAATGGGTTTTCCCGGGAGCCGCCCTGCAGGGATTCCAGGCAAGAAAAATTGCGTTCAATCTCGGCCTGTCCGGAGAGGCTTTCAAGAACTGTGTAAAGTTTGTCACTAATCTCTACAACGCATATGTGGGTCTCGATTGCAGTATGCTGGAGATCAATCCTCTGTTCAAAACCAGTGACGAAAAAATTATTGCGGTGGATTGCAAGATGAATCTCGACGACAATTCGCTCATGCGACACCCTGATCTGGAAGGGATGCGTGATATCGGTGAAGAAGACCCAACGGAAGTGGAAGCAGGCAAGTATAATCTGAATTTTGTCAAACTGGATGGAAATGTCGGTTGTATGGTGAATGGAGCCGGCCTGGCAATGGCTACCATGGACATGATAAAATTAAATGGTGGCGAACCTGCAAATTTTCTGGATGTGGGAGGAAGCGCAAACGCACAAACCGTAGAGGCAGGATTTCGCATCATATTGAAGGATCCGAAGGTAAAGGCCATTCTGATAAACATTTTCGGTGGAATTGTACGTTGCGACCGGGTAGCCCAGGGAGTTATAGATGCTTATCATTCCATTGGAAATATTCATGTACCCATTATCGTACGGTTACAGGGAACCAATGCGGTGGAAGCGAAAAAGTTAATTGAAGAAAGTGGGCTGAAAGTGCAATCTGCCATCCTCCTAAGTGAAGCAGCGGCTTTGGTAAACAAAGCGGTTGCTTAATATTGGGCAACCTCTTCTGGAGGCTTTTTACCCAATACTTCTACTTTTACATGCGCCAGTCCATAGCCTGTATATTTTAATTTCTTAGCAGCCGATTTACTCAGGTCAATCAGCCGCTTATTATTTTTATGCATCCGATCGTTGATACGAAGAACGACCGAAAGATTATTTCTGGTATTCGTTACCCGTACCCAATGATTCAAAGGCAGTATATTGCTCGCAGCGGACATTTTCTTCTGGCTGAATATTTCTCCGGTAGATGTTTTTCTTCCTTCAAATTTATTGGCATAAAAGCTCGCCGTGCCGTAGTGGATTTTTTCCCTGCTTACTAATCGCTTTGACTTTTTGGATTTACTGTGTTTCGAGGATTTCGAACCGTTTTCCACAGTTTCCTGTGCTTTTAGCACCCCCATGGATGCAATAAAACTCAGGAATAAAATGGTTCGTTTCATGATGGACGTTTTGGGCTTTAAACACGGGCTTAAAGCTTAACGCAGTTTGTAAGAAATTGGTATGCTAATATAAATTTCTTACGCCGTCTACATCTTAAAAATTCACCGCTTCAGGCTTAATACGCGTTTTTATTCGCAAAATATTTTTGGATAAGGTCCCTGTCTTCATCATAGATATCATCATAAAATACAATTCTACCATGTTTTCCTTCACAACTAAAGTATCGGATAAAAAGGGGTAGTTTATGAAATCCGGTGAACATGTGTTTTTCACCACGGGCGATATAGGCCTTGATCGTATCGGGTGGTATTTTGAGAATACCGGTTACTAAACTGTCATTACGTACAAGAAAGTTTGCTAATTTATCCCATTCCTTTACACGAACGCAACCATGACTAATGGCCCGGTAAGACTTGCTGAACATCCAACGTACGTTCGTGTCATGAATATAAACGCTGTATTTATTTCTGAAATTAAATTTGATTACACCCAAAGAATTATCATCACCTTGTCGTTGTTTCAACTCGTAAGGGAAATGCGTTTTATTAAGCTTATACCAGTTGATTGTATGTGGATCCAGAACACTGTCTTCATCATTGACCACCATTAGATTCTGTTTTGCCAAAAAATCCACATTCTCCCTGATTTTTGGCAGCATCTCTTTAAATATGATGCTATACGGAACCGTCCATTGGGGCATGGTAATAAAATTTGAAATCTCACTGGTCAACACCGGTGAACGCGTTACAGGACCACCCACAATAACTTTAGATGTAAACACAATCGTATCATGATCAACCACCGTTAATGTATAACCCGGCAAATTGACCCAGACATAAGTGGTCGGCAGGCTGTCAGGTAATTGTTTATAGCGGTCAAGTGTAATAGCGATCCGCTTAAATTTTTCCTGGTCGGTATTATTGAGTTTATCAATTAGTGAGTTTGAAATATGTCCGGTGATTTTAAATTCATATTTCTTCTGGAAATTGATAATTGCCAGTCTGAAACGTGCCGGATCCATCGGCGGAACAGTATCAGGCAGATTCCCTGTTTCTACCAGACGTTTCTGTAACAGATGGAAAAAACTGACGGAATCGCTGTATGGATAAGGCAGGTAAGTATAGGCTGCAAAATTCGCCGAGTCAAGAAAAGATCCTATATAGGCTTTAAGAGAATCATATCCCTTTAGATTTGGCTCGAGTTTATGAAGTACCTGAGATACATTTCCCGTCTGTAATGCATCATTCAGGGAACTTACATAAAAACTGTCTTTCAATACTGTATCTGTCCTTAAGCTGACACTGTCATAAGGGATCCGGCCCCTTTTCAGATCACGGGCCATTTGAAAAAAAGCATCCGTCAATAAAAGATCTTTACGTGCCCAAAACGCGGCATTCCTGGCCGCGTTTGTGTCTATAGAAAATGCGCGCTCTATAAACGACAGCATATTATAATGATAATCATTCGGAAATAAACCCCAAAGACGGCTGTTCTGTATCAGATTGATAAATGAAGCCCCTTCGGGAATAGTCCTTTCCTGCCTTAGCCAAACCGGTTTATACTGGCGCGTGTCATATAAACTATCAATCAGGTTTAGAAAATTGATGTGGACAGAATCATTGAGTCTTCCATCATGGGTTTTCAAAAATTCGAGCGTATGATGTATGTCTTCCGTTGTACTTTCTTCTAATTTAGCCGGGTTTACAACGATATCCTTTTCGGGTGCTTTGTCGCCGTTATATTTACATTGAATGAAAGAAATACCCGCAGT
>DASXKM010000470.1:0-2834 GCA_036496825.1 Puia sp.
TAGCTCCCGCACCCGCTTCCCACGGATGACGGTCCCACTGATCCCAGAAATAGCTGCCGGTTCCGTAAACCATCAGCGTGCGTGGTATTATCATTTTGGATACCTGTAATGTAGATCCATAATCGTTTATTACGCTGAGGGGCAGAGGTCCGGTCGCATCAAACCTGGATAATTTCCTGCCGAAAAATTCCAGGTCAACACATAAACCCATATATTTTAACCCAAGGTCTATTGAACCCATATCATAATTTGCTTCAATGACGGTCACTCCCGGTGCCAGTGAACCAGTCTGGAAGAAAAGCACCCCGTCGGTATTCCTGATTTGTGTTTCGTCCGGACCACTCACAGATGAATCAGTGAATCGGTTTTCACGACAATGCACATAATTAATACCAAAACGCGTGGCTGCTTTAGTATGAACTTCAAAATCGCCCTGACCTCCGCGGGGTCCGAACTCTCCGGTCGTTGGCATAGTCATCAGTGTAAAACTCTTTGAAAAATCACGGGTATCTTTCGCGGATTTAATACCTAATGTACTAAGGTTGTTTCCGAGCATGAAATTATAATAAAGGCGTGGAATGATCTCACCGGTCAGGAATGCACCATTGGTGAAACCGGCGCGTAGAGCTTCTTCTCCCATCGTCCGGTCAGTTGATAAATAAAAGGGGAAGGGTCCCTGCATGGACCGAATCGCAAGATTCGGAGCCACACCCACGCCCAGTCTGAAATGTTCATTGAATTTATATTGCAGGTTTCCATATACAAGCGTCTGCTGGGTTGAAAAAATGGTCCATACAGTAGCTGTATATGTCAGTTTTGGCGTGAGTGCAAATCCGGAAAACCAAAGCATGGTCCGGTGCCAGGCAATGTCGTTGCGACCACTGAAAGCCTGTTGGTTTCCCAGATGATCATACCACACCTGATTTCCGGGCGTCTGATCCAGGTACCGGACTAAGGCATAGACGCTAAAATTCAGGCTCGCAACTTTGGTTTTTACCAAATCAAAACCTTTTCCCGGCGTAAATTCGCCGGATGTGGTATTTGTATAACCGGTTGAATCCTGGTACATCCAATCAGCATTCGAAGCCTGTGAAAATGTATTCAAACTCAATAAAAGTAATATCGCGGCAAGGATTAATTTTCCCATTTCACTTTTCAATTTTAAATGAACCATAAAGGCCACAGATTAGGATTTGAAGAATTCCACAATCATTTTGGCTGGATGAGATATGGATTCACTTTCAGTTGAGTTATCACATATTCAATTACTTTCTGCGCTTTCACACTGTTTCCTGCCGCGTCCAGTGGTGGAGAAACCACGGCTATTCCGAATTTTCCCGGACAAACGGCTAGTAAGCCACCGCCTACACCACTCTTGGCAGGAAGTCCGCTATTATAAAACCAAATCCCTGAATTATCATATAAACCGGCTGTTGCCATAACCGGCAGAGTATACATCGCAGTTTCCGGAGATACGACTTTTATTTTTGTAACCGGGTTAACGCCGCCATTGGCAAGGGTCGCCGCCATAGTGGCCAGATCTTTTGCATTTACATTGATCGCGCATTGTTTGGTGTACAAATCAGTTGATTGAACCGGATCGAAATACATGCGGCCGTAGGCAAATAATAAATGCGCGATCGCCTGGTTGCGGTAATTGTCGCCCGCTTCACTTACATACACGGGCCAGTTCATCGTCAGTTGTCTTCCTGCAAAAGCGCTCTGAACATCCATAATATTTTTCCACTTGGCAACGGAATCCGATCCGCCGATCAGGCTGGTGGCTGCAATGGCTCCGGGATTAACAAGAGGATTAATCTCTTTTCCTTTTTGCATTTCAACTGCCACTATGGAATTGAAACGCATCCCGGTTGCATCCACGCCGATTTTATCCTGCAGGGCCTGATGTCCCTGTTCCTCAATCACTTTAGCCATGGTAAATACTTTGGAAACACTTTGAATCGATACCATGGAACTTACATCGCCCATGGTATATACTTTACCGTCCGTCGTGATCAGCGCGATCCCGAAAATATTGGGATCCACTGTCGCTAGCTCCTTGATATAATCTGCGTTCTTCCCCTCTTTGAGGTCCTTATACTGATTATAAGCAGATGACAGGGCCGCTTCAATTTTTTCTTTACTCAGCGGGTCATTTTCCTGTTTGGCCGATTTTTTTTGGCCCATTCCGGCGTTGACCCAGAACATGGCAATGAACATGAAGGGAAGAACCATCCTGAATGATTTGCACTTGGTAACAGGTCTCATAACTTTATTTTTTAAATGAAATATGCTGGAATTTTTCAAAACGAAATTTAGCATGGAATGAAGCTTAACAAGCTCATCACAATAAAAGGAATCTTCATCAGGAGTGGATCGTGAGTTTGAGGTAAATGAAAACAATATCTCAAACTGAAAGTAGGTATTTTATTTTATCTCCACCAATTATTTCTTTCTGATCTGCGCCTCTTTCGATTGTCGATGAGCGAATATAATCCGGTTTAAATAACTTCATGCATTAATGCCGCATAAACCGGAAAAATTGAGAAAAACGATATGGATATTTTTATTTTTTATCATGCCAGGAAATCTGTTTTCCCAAAAATTACAGGACACGCTTTTTTTCAGGAACGGGAGTATCATCCTGGGAGAAATAAAAAAAGTAAAACTCGGGGTGGTTAATTTTGATCCGGAAGATGCCAACGATATTACTGTCCAGCTGATCAAACTAAAAACTATTTCTGCACCCGGCGGTATCTTTCGAATCGAGACTACCAGTCAGGAAGTATATTATGGCAGGTTGTTCCAAAGTACCAGAACAGGATATGTGATCA
>DASXKM010000471.1:0-1547 GCA_036496825.1 Puia sp.
ACGGGGACATCCCGAAAATTTCCAAATATTGCGACACTTATATTCTTCATGATAAACTGAATGAAATGGAAGTTCATCATCATCCTGACCTGGATCATAAAAAGAAAAAATTCAGAGAATATTTTCTCGAGTTCCTCATGATATTTCTGGCGGTTACGCTGGGGTTCATAGCAGAAAATGTGCGTGAAAGTATTGGTGACCGGAGAAAAGAAAAAGATTATATAGAATCCATGATTCAGGATCTGAAAACGGATATAGCGAAATCAGATGAAAGAATTGAAGAGATTAATGACCAGATGCATGGTTTAGACACGCTGGAAATGTTTCTGACTCCGGATGTAAATAAAAATGATCGCCTGATAAATATTTGTTATCGGCAGTCAGGTGCTCTCTATAGTGAGAATACGATGAACTTTTCCGACAGGACAATCACTCAGTTATTCAGCTCCGGCAATATGCGTTTATTTAAAAAACAAGCGATTTCCGACTCCATCACCGACTATTACTCTGCTGTTAAAAATGGGGACGCTCAAAAGGCATATTATAAAGACTATTTTCAAAAATGCCTGGACATATACCAGGCAATTTATGAATTTGAGGCATATCATTCCAGCGTCGATTCCAAGGGAAATCTGATCCATCCGGCTTTTGACCAGGGAAAATTTCTTATAGCAACGACAAATGCTGTTGATCTGAAAAAGTTCAAATCAACGTTAGAAATAACCAAGGGAATTATTGGCAGCTACCGGGACGATATTAAGCTGTTAAACCTGAAGGCAACTTCATTGGTTTCATTCTTAAAAAAGGAATACAAACTGTAGAATTCACCATGGCGGTTCATTGGCACGATAATTAAAGTGTTCCCTCAGATCTTCATTAAAACGAATTTTATGGGAACTGTAAAAAAGAATCCGAACGATTTGCAGAACAAAGAAGCAAAGACTACCCGCCCGGGAGAGCTTGAAAACTCACAGGAAAAACTCACCCGGGAGATACAGAATAAAAAGCCCAAAAGGGTAAAGGGCAGTGATGATGAAGGCGCGGCAGATGAGAAGCCCTTTGATGCAAGATCGAATAATATGCATCAAAAGAGATAATCTGTCACTCTATTATTAATGAGATACTATGACGTCTACCCAATAGTTATTCGACTTATTTGAGCTATCCGGAATGGAGGGTGAGTTGCAATATCTGTATACACCATTTTTTCCATCGGTACTGTCTGCGAGTGCCGTTAATACGCCGTTTGCAACTGCTGTTTTTAGTCCGTTTGCTGTTGATACATAATTTCCGAGGCTGCTAAAATAGGCGGCGATATAAGTTGTATTTGCATTAATGGAAACAGGTGTCGTGAGGAATAAAGTCTGCCATCCATTATCGGTTTCAGTTGCGTAAACCTGTGATGCTAATAAAGTGCCGTCGCCGGTATACAACTGAGCTATATGTGAACCACTATTTCCGGTTGTTTTATAAAATCTGATCGCTTCAACTTTCCCATTCACAGAAGAGCGGAACTTTACGCCTAATTCAATTCCAACAATACCTCC
>DASXKM010000472.1:0-3891 GCA_036496825.1 Puia sp.
AACTCCAGCACCCCCGAGTCCCTGATCTTTTCTTCCCATCGCCAGCTTTCCATTTTTGGAAATTCAAAGTGAAAAACCCTGATCCGGTCCCAGGTCATATTTGAAAAATCATCTTTCAGTAAAAAATAATTTCCCCCATATCTTTCCT
Source organism: Puia sp. (assembly GCA_036496825.1). Taxonomy (GTDB): domain Bacteria; phylum Bacteroidota; class Bacteroidia; order Chitinophagales; family Chitinophagaceae; genus Puia. The sequence continues at coordinate 149 of DASXKM010000472.1, forward strand.
GAAATTCGGAGATCCAGAAATAGTTGCTGCTGATCACCGGCATTTTCATCGCGGCATATTCCAGAAATTTTGTCGGTGTCTGGGCGTTAAAGGGTTCTTTATCCGGTATATAATTGACTGCGTAGCGGGCCCGGGCAATCCATGCCGGAACTTCCTGCCAGGGCACGGCAGAATGAAAATAAATATTATTACAGTGGCCATATATTTGTGCCAGACCGGACTCGTCGTTGCCAAGCATCAGTATCGTCTGGTTTTTTAAAGCACCATCGTCAAAATTTTTCAACAGATCGCCGAGGTTTCGACCGGATGAAAGATTACCTGAATAAATAAAGTCATATTCTTTTTCTGTGTTGGATCTCGGATAAAAAAATTCTTCACTGATTCCCATGTCGCGTAACCCAAATGGAACTTCGTCGTGAATATTGATTTGCTCCCGGACATATTCGTTCAGATATAAACGAAAATGGGGACGGGGATTCAGCCTGCTTTTCAAAAAGTCTTTCAACTTACGGTAAGGGGGAACCGAAGCGGAGGCATATTCATGAATAATCAGTTTCTTTTTATATTTTGATTTTGGATAAAATCCCATGATATACCAATAGACATCAGCATCCGAACCTTCTTCCTCACCGTATTTCGCGATGCATGTCTGTATATTTTGTTTCTGGAAAAAGTCCTGGTAAGCAGTGAGTTCCGGTAGAAATGCCTTGTGATTATGAATGAAAGCGATCTTCATGGGATACTAAAATTATCAAATAGATTAACGCGTCCTTCGTAAATTTGCGGTTTCCTCAAAGAACATGGACATTACTGTAAAGACCGCCGAACAACTCCGGCTTACCACAGAAGAGTTTGAACTGATTTGTCAGAAATTGGGCCGCACACCGAATTTTACCGAGCTCTGTGCCTTCAGCGCCATGTGGAGTGAACACTGCAGCTACAAGAATTCCATTCGCTGGCTGAAGACCCTTCCGCGTGAAGGCAAAAAAATGCTGGTAAAAGCGGGTGAAGAAAATGCCGGTCTGATGGATATCGGTGACGGGCTCGGTGTTGTTTTTAAAATAGAATCTCATAATCATCCATCGGCCATCGAACCATTCCAGGGAGCTGCTACGGGCGTGGGTGGTATTCACCGGGATATTTTTACCATGGGTGCCCGTCCCATTGCTTCCCTCAATTCATTGCGTTTTGGAAATTTGGCTGATCCGCAGACCCGGCATCTGCTGGCGGGTGTAGTACATGGAATCGGTCATTATGGAAATTGTTTTGGCGTGCCTACCGTAGGCGGCGAAATATATTTTGATGAATGTTATCATACCAATCCGCTCGTGAATGCGATGAGTGTTGGTATAGTAAAAAAGGGGAAAACTGTTTCTGCTACGGCGCTTGGAAAAGGGAATCCTGTTTTTTTTGTCGGCAGTGCCACAGGGAAAGACGGGATCGGCGGTGCTTCCTTTGCTTCGGCGAATATTACAAAGGAATCGGTACAGGAGTTACCGGCGGTGCAGGTAGGTGATCCTTTCCAGGAAAAAAAACTTCTTGAAGCCTGTCTGGAAGTCATCGAAACCGGTGCTGTGGTGGGTATGCAGGATATGGGAGCCGCGGGTATCATTTGTTCAACCGCGGAAATGAGTGCAAAGGGAGGTGTTGGAATGCGTATCGATCTGGACAAGGTTCCCACCCGGCAAAAGGGCATGAAAGCCTGGGAGCTGTTGCTCAGCGAGAGCCAGGAGCGTATGCTGATGGTTGTGGAAAAAGGAAGAGAAAAAGAAGTACTTGATATATTTGAGAAGTGGGATCTTCCCTGTTCGAATATCGGCGAAGTGACAGACGATACCCTGCTGAATTTTTATTATGAAGGAAAGCAGGAAGCGCTGATTCCAGCGGAGGAACTGGTGCTCGGTGGCGGCGCACCGCAGTACACAAGGGAATATAAAGAGCCTGCCTATTTTGAAAAAATAAAATCATTTGACGCGGCATCCATTCCGGAAACCGCTGCAGAAAATCTGAAGGCTGTTGCGGCTGAACTGATCCGTCTCCCTTCGATTGCCTCCAAACGCTGGATCAGTGTTCAGTACGATAGTACTGTAGGTGCTGCGAATACGTCTACCAATGAGCCTTCCGATGCAGCCATTGTTATTGTACTCGGAACAAAAAAAGGGATCGCTATGACAACGGATTGTAACAGCCGTTATGTGCTCGCCGATCCTTATAAGGGCGCCATGATCGCTGTATCAGAAGCGGCCCGAAACCTCGTTTGCTCAGGGGCCGCACCACTGGGTGTTACGAACTGTCTGAATTTTGGCAATCCTTATGATCCCGAAGTCTATTATCAATTTGTTCATGCCGTTAAAGGAATGGGTGAGGCCTGTCTGAAATTTGATACGCCGGTTACCGGCGGGAACGTGAGTTTTTATAATCAGCATCCTGACGGGGCCGTATATCCAACGCCTACCATTGGTATGGTTGGGCTTCTGGAGGATACGAAGGAGAAAATGACTCTATTCTTCAAAGAAGCCGGTGATCAGATCTTTATGATTGGCAAATCGAGAAACGACATTCATTCATCCGCATTTTTACATGCGCTGAATGGGGTGGAATATAGTCCGGCTCCTTATTTTGATCTGGAAGAAGAATATGTGTTACAGAAAAAATTGTTAGAGTGTATCCGGCAGGGTCTGGTTGAATCGGCGCATGATGTTGCCGAGGGCGGATTATTTACAGCTCTTGCCGAATGCGGTTTTCATAAGAACCTGGGCTTTTCCGTTTCCTGCCAGGATAAATCCCTTCGCCGGGATGCTTACTGGTTTGGAGAATCACAAAGCAGGGTGGTTGTTTCAGTGAGAAATGAAAAACTGCCTGCCTTCAAAAAAGCGCTGGAAGGAATGCCGCTTGAAAAGCTGGGTGAAGTAACAGGTTCTCTTGTTCTTGTAAACGGAGAAAACTGGGGTAATATCCGGGAATGGAAACATGAATATGATACGGCGATTGAAAAAGAAATGGAATCAATTGTAGAAGCATGAACCGATCTTCCACCATTGTAGTAACCGGAGCGGCGGGTTTTATTGGCAGCTGTCTGACCGGCTTCCTGAATGAAAAGGGATTCGATCAGCTCATCCTGGTGGATGAATTCAGCCGGCTTGATAAAGTGAACAACCTGAAAGGAAAAAAATTTTCGCATCAGGTTGAACGCGATGATTTTTTTGAATGGCTTGCGCAAAAAAAACCATCCATCTCATTTATATTTCATCTGGGCGCCAGAACGGATACGACGGAATTTGATTACGCTGTTCATCAACGGCTGAATCTTGAATATTCGCAACACGTATGGGACTATTGCCTGCTGAATCAAATCCCGCTGGTGTATGCATCTTCGGCAGCCACCTATGGTTCGGGTGATCTGGGATACAGTGACAATCATCAGCTGCCGTTTCAACTGGAACCCCTGAACGCCTATGGTATTTCAAAGAATGAATTTGATAAATGGGCCATCCTGCAGAAAAGCCAACCGCCATTTTGGGCGGGTCTGAAGTTTTTCAATGTGTATGGGCCCAATGAATATCATAAAGGCCGGATGGCGAGTGTGATCTGGCATGCATTCAACCAGATAAAAAATAACGGAACCGTAAAACTTTTTAAATCCCATCGTGCGGATTTCAGGGATGGGGAGCAATTGCGTGATTTTATTTATGTAAAAGACATTTTGAAAGTCTGTTTCTGGTTCATGCAGAATTTTGAAAAGA
>DASXKM010000473.1:0-3404 GCA_036496825.1 Puia sp.
CCACAACAGCCCCTTCCGATGACAAAGTACGTACGATACCTTCGCCGATACCCCGGGCCCCTCCTGTCACGATGATGATTTTATCCTTTAAGCCAGGATCCATAAAATAATCTTTATGTGAGTTGATAAAATTCCTGTGCATTGAGTCCAAAAAAATCAGCCTGCTCAGAAATTGTAAATGAATTAAAATAATTAAACGCGATTCCTTTTACTTCATCATAAGCGGCCGCCAGTATACACACCGGCCAGTCTGACCCAAACACTAAACGTTTGGTTCCAAATGTTGCCACGACGGCGTCCAAATATGGCCGAAAGTCTTTTTGCTCCCAATATTTCCAATCCGCTTCATTAACCATACCGGAAATTTTACAGTAGACATTCTGATACTGCGCAAATTTTCCCATGCCCGATTTCCATTCCGAAATATCTCCTTTTTTTATAAATGGCTTCGCCAGGTGATCAATGATGAACCGCTGATCCGGAAAAGTCGCAACGAGTTTTTCGGCATATAACAGTTGATCGGGAAGGATTAAGAGATCATATGTGAAACCAAATTTATTCAACAGCCCAATGCCTCTTTGAAATGCCGGGTCCAACATACTATCCCTTTGTTTTTCCCCCTGCAGTAAATTTCTAAATCCTTTCATCCGGGAAAACTGCCGGTAGTATTTCAGTCTTTCTTCTATGCCTGTCGACCTTAGATCGATCCACCCGACAACTCCCCTGATAAAAGAATATTGATCTGCCAGATCCAGCAGATAATCATTTTCGTTTTCCGACGGATCTGCCTGAACAACTACAGAACCTTCAACATGATTTTCCCTGAAAATATTTTCTATATCAGAAGGCAGCCAGTCTCTTCGCAGGCTCTTCATCTCGTCCGTTATCCAGGCATCCCGTGCCGGATCAAAATTCCAGAAATGCTGATGCGCATCAATGATCGGATATTCCATAGCCGGTCCTATTTTTCAGCCGTTTCATACAAGAATACTCTTTCCATCAACAACCATTTTACCGCTCGCGGAGCCCAGTGAATGGTTTGCTGAAATTCGGACATTAATGTTTCCCATTTTTGAACAACTGGGTTTGAAAGATCCATCGCCGCTTTTTTCTCAAAGCTGAAATCATCCCGGACCTGAATAATCATAAACAGTCTGTTGCCTGTCCTGAATATTTCCATAGCCAGAATGCCGGATTGCTTCAGGCTGTCTTTCACTTCGGGCCACACGTTCCGGTGGTACTCGTCATATGCGCTGATCAGTCTGTCGTCATCCTTCAGGTCACAGGCAAGGCAATACTTTTTCATAAAAAGATTAATGTGAAACAGAGAGTTTCAGTTTCTCAACATTTATATTTCTTAAGGCAAATAACAGGACCACAATAAAACAGATGGCCGGCACCAAATAGGCAGTTTGGATGGAGCTCGCATCTGAAACCCTGCCCATGATCACCGGGAACACGGCACCGCCAACAATGGCCATGATCAGCAGGGATGAACCTTCTTTGGTTTTTGACCCAAGGCCACGGATGCCCAGGGAAAAAATGGTTGGGAACATAATGGACATAAAAAATTCGACGCCCATCAGGGCATACACGGGAAACATACCATGAAGACTTACAGCCAGGATAAGAAGTACCATGTTGAGAATGCTATATATGGTCAGCAGCTTCGCAGCAGGAAAAAACCTGATCAGGGCTGTACCCACAAACCTGCCGATCATAAATCCCATAAGCGCAATAAATAGATAAAAAGCGGCGGACTTTTCACCAATAGAAGCAACCTTGTCTGAAAACCGGATAAAAAAACTGCTGATGCATGCCTGTGCACCTACATAAAAAAACTGGGCTAATACACCAAACATCAGATTTTTTTCTTTGAATATGGAACCTTCTATTTCCAGCGAGCTGTCTATATCAGCAATCTCCGGCAAAGGGGTACGGTAAATCATAAAGGCTACGGAAAGAACAACCAGGCCAATGATCAGATAAGGGATTTGAACTGCCGCTGCTTCGTGATTCAGATAATCATTTAACTGATCAGGTCCCATGACGGACTTTTGCTCTTCCGAAAGCGTTTTCCCGGAGAGAATAAACATACCACCCACCAACGGAGCGATCGAAGCTGCCAGACCGTTAAACGATTGAGCAAAATTGATCCTTTGAGTTGATGTTGACGGATCACCCAAAACAATAATATATGGATTGGCTGCTGTTTCCAGGAAAGCCATGCCACAACCCATAATAAATATGGCACCGAGAAAAAAGCCGTAAACTCTGCTGATCGATGCCGGATAAAATAAAAAAGCGCCACCCGCAAATAATATTAAACCGAAAATAATACCGCTTTTAAAATTGTATTTTTTCATGAATTTTCCGGCCGGAATCGCCAGCAGGAAATAAGCAATATATAATGCGGAGTCGACAAAAGCAGATTGCGTGTCCGTTAACTGACAGGCTTTTTTCAGATGCGGAATCAATATCGGATTCAGATTCAACGCGAAGCCCCACAAAAAGAACAAGGCAGTAATCAGAATGATGGCAGCAGATCTTTTATTGGCGGACATGTCAATCGTGTATTATTCTATCCTGAATATACACAATCACCTAATATGTATGAGCTGGCTTCCGATATTAATTAGACATATACAGGCATATCTGTGGCCCTGTTTCTGATGAGGTCAATCAAACAACTCCGGTTGCTCCGGCTTTTTCTTCTGTTCCCATTCCATCGTCAGGCTTTTTGTATATTCTGTCAGTTTCGCGCCGACGGCTTTCCATCCCATCACCTCCACGGCCTTCGCCGTTTTCACCTTGGCTTTTCGTATTTGCGCTCCGCGACCGGACTGCATAATCAGTACGGGTTCATTGTCTGTGCTGACAGTTTCAAGATGATTTCCTTCTCCTTCCTTTATAAAAAGAAATTTATTATGCAATGAATTGGTTTCTATTCTGAATCGCTTGATACTGTATTGCGCTTTATCGCTGTCAAGATATATGGCCGTCACGATTTTTTCAGGATCGAATTTTTCTATCAGTAATATCTTATCCGCATCAAAACGCTGTGTAAGTTCCTGATCAGTGATTTCATAATTTCCATCATCGTATATGACCAGCAACCTGTCCTCCGCAGCAAATTTTCCCAGAAAACTGCCCTTCTCTTCTGTGTTGAGACGCCCAAACGTATCGTCGAACCATATGTTTCTGGCATTCAGCGTGGCTTTGCCCGCCTGTTTTAATTTGACTGCCCTGATGGGATATTTGGTAACCTGGTTTCCCAGTGAAGCGCGGGCTTTGATTTCCAGTGTCTGAAAATCAAAGTCAAATTCTTTGTGCCGCGCAGAACAATTCGGACTGAGGATAACTCTTACCAGCTCAGCTTCTCCGTTTGGATTTTTTGAAAAGTA
>DASXKM010000474.1:0-7650 GCA_036496825.1 Puia sp.
ATATTGACCGTAATAGAAGGATATGAAGAATTATCAACATGACCGATCAGTTTTTTTGTAATTGCGGGAACATGATTACTGGTGTCATAAATCGAACTGACCAGTTCCCATGTTACTTTCGGAGTGTTTTCCGGCACCCGGCCATAAATATCCCTGTCGAAATATTCTACAATTTCAGGGCGTCTCTGTTCCCACCACATTTTCGCCGTAGTAACCGGTTTGCCATTATTCAATATTAGGGGATCGGGTAAAGTCGTGTAGGTCGTAGCTTTTGACTCATCTGTATTTGCGGCATTGGGTGCCTGCGGATTTCCCGAAGGTCCAGGGCGGGTAGAATCGATATGCAGCTGATCCAGCATATTCTGATAATCCATCTGGGTCAGCTTTTTTATATTCGCCCAGTACAAACTGTCTGCAGGTGAAAGTTTTCCAAATTGTGAATGGCCATTTAAAACTATGGCCAATCCCCAAAAAATAAGTCCAACTTTTTTTTTCATATTTGAATATCTAAGTACCGATATATTATTTCAAGATCCTGTTCTCCCCATTTATTCTGAATACACGCAGCGAATCATTATTTACAGCGGCCAACACAATTTTTGTTCCGTCTGACAACCGGATCAGCGAAAGATCTTTTACGTCGCCGTTCAAAATAAATCCACTCAAAGACGGCGGCACGGAGGTAAATTTTTTATCGGTACTACCTCTGAGAAAACAGCCATAAGATGCATCGTATCTTCCGGTCATTACATCCGTCTGGTATTCATTCCCGGCCAGCAACAGATCCTTAATTCCGTCATTGTTCATATCGTCGCAGATAATGGCATTTACAGGGGCAAACTGTGCTTCGACCGGTAGCGGATGTTTTACAAATTTTCCATTGCCGGTATTTTCAAAATAGCAACTTCTGGTTTCTTCACAAAAGAGTTTCAGGACATCCTTATCGGATTTATGCTGAAAAATCTGTTCGTAGTCAGCCTGTGCATAATTATTGTACCGGAGAAATTGCTTTTTTATCGAGGGCACCTGTTCCGAAAACTGGCTCCGGCTGATACCGGGAACCGAATGCTTCTTTCCGTCAGGGCCCTTTATATAATAGAAAAAAACAGGATCAATACTTCCGTTCCCGTCCAGATCCGTCGCATACAATTGCATCGGCTCTTCGGGGCTCACATGATAATCGCAATTCAAACCCAGATTGCCTGCAACGAGGTCGATATCTCCATCATTGTCGATATCCGTTGCTATCAGACTTCGCCACATTCCATTCATATGGGTGAGGCCGGTTGATGCGGTGACTTCAGTTAATATTCCATGATTGTTTTTGAAAAATCTAACCGGCATCCATTCGCCTGCTATCACCAGATCAGTTTGTTTGTCGTTATCAAAATCAGTCCAGACTGCGGATGTTACCATGCCCGGATTTTGCAGGGCGGGACAGACTTTTGCTGTCACATCGGTAAAGACACCTTTGTTGTTTTGTAAAATAAAACTTTTGGGCGGCAAAGGATATTTTCCGGAGACCCGGCCTCCGATGAAAATATCCGGATCTCCATCACCATCAAAATCGCCCACGCTGACGCAGCCTGCGATCGTTTTTACATGATCCGGAATGGCAAATGGATCCAATTTAAAATTTCCCTTTCCGTCATTTATGTATAACCGTGGTTTATAATAAACTGAATTTTCTGCGTATTGTATATCGCCTCCGGTAATCAGTAAATCCAGGTCACCATCCTGATCGGCATCGAACAAGATACAGGCCATATCTTCAGCAAACTTTATACTGTCCGTCAGATTTTTTGAAGTAAATGACGCGCCGGCCTGTTGTGTAAATATTTTTCCTGAAAAATTAATTCCCCCTCCGATGAAAAAATCCGTGCGTCCATCCTGATCTACGTCGCCCGTAGCGATGAATGGTCCCAGCTGCGAATATTTCTGTGGGAAGAGCCGTTGTATCGAATAATCGTCAAAGGAATTTTCGCGGTGTCTGTATGTAATACCGGTCCGGGATGTAATATCTGAAAAAAGCAATCGGCTATTGGCGGTTATGACGGATGAATGTTCACCGGCATTTTTCCAAAAAAGACTGAAAGTTGTATCAGCGCGAAAATTTTTTATTGTCTGCCGTTTGGAGTCAGGCCATATGATCTGAATTGAATCGACATGATCATTCGTTCCCAATCCAAAAACCAGTTGCCGGTCCACGGAAGAAAAATAACCGCGTACGGGATTTTCCTCCTGCATTTGAATGCCTGCCTGATTGTAAACAAAAACTTTTGAACCAAATCCCTGTCTGTTCAGGCTGTCACCCTCCAGGCGAAGACTTAAAAAACGGGTCTTTACAGGTTTGTCTTTTTGATTTGTATTATTGATAAAAACAAAGGCTTCCTTATTTATATTGTTTACCACCAGATCCAGATCGCCATCATTATCCAGATCCACATAGGCGGCGCCATTAGACATGGAGGGCTCGTTGATACCCCCTTCTTCGGATTTGTCTGAAAAAGTCAAATCATGATTATTCATGAACAGATAGTTCGGCAGGTTGATATGTTTCAGGTCGGCCAGCTTTTTCCGGATGGCATCCTGTTGTTCTTTCCTGGGCAGGTTACTGTTAAATACATTACTGCTGAATTCGAGGAAATCAGCATTTATAAAATCTCTGCCGATTCCGTTTGTAATGTGCATATCCTTCCATCCGTCGTTATCGAAATCAGCAAGCAGAGCGCTCCAGCTCCAGTCCGTTGCCTGGATACCGGCCAGTTGTCCGATCTCGCTGAAAAAGGGAATACTGGTATCTCCATGGATTTGAACCCCATTGTTTAACTGGAGCATATTTCGTACAAATTCAGGATCATAACCCATGGCACGTTCTTTATCATAGCGGTCATGATTCATAAATGAGAAAGATGTTTTTTTTCGTTCATTATATTCCGGCAGCATATCCAGCGTAACAATATCAGGAAGCCCGTCATTATTTAAATCTGCTGCATCGGCACCCATACTGGAGTAACTCTGATGACGGAGTGACTGACTGATGCAATTGGTAAATGTGCCATTACGATTATTCAGCCAGAGTTCATCATTTGAAATAAAATCATTGGCAACATAGATATCCGGCCACCCGTCGTTATTAAAATCGCCGGATACAACACCCAGTCCGAACCCGTCTTCTTTTATGCCAGCCTGTAGAGTTACATCTTTAAAAACAGGATGTCCGGTGTGTGCACTATCGGCATCATTCCGGTAGAGCCGGTCGTTGGCCGGTGAAAATCCGCTTTTGTCGGGGGGGATGATATTATTGGCATTGTTTGCAGTGAGTAAATAATTTGTCAGGTACATATCCAGATCACCATCCCGGTCATAATCAAAAAAAACTGCCTGCGTGGAGTAGCCGGTATCCGCCAGTCCGTATGCCTCTGCTTCTTCTTTGAATGTAAGATCATGCTGATTTATAAACAGAAGATTTTTAGAGCGATGCAGCAGATCCTTGCCAAAGACACAAACATAAATATCGTCGTATCCGTCCTGATTGATGTCTACGATGCTCACACCGGTGCACCAGACGTTTGTTTTAATTCCGGCCTTTTCAGTGATGTCTTCGAACTGATCATTGCCCTTATTGATATAAAGACGGCAGCTAACCTGGTTACCGGAAAAAAAAATATCTTTTTTCCCATCGTTGTTAAAATCGCCGATTCCCACACCCCCGCCCATATAACCGAATTCATTGATAAAAGAATGCGATGAATCGTTTTCAACAATCTCATTGTTAAAATGAATTCCGCTCTCCGCAGCACTCAAACCGGTGAATAATGTATTGTCCCGTTTATGGGTGCAGGAAGAAAACCAAATGATGACGCAGGAGAGAACAAAAGAATTTAAAAAAATAATCTTCTCCTTCATTGAGACTGTAAGTTAATCCTTAAGATAAATCTTCTTTTTAAAAGTCAACCTCGTCATTTGTGTGGCAGACCGGCAAAAAAACAGAGGCTATAAAATAGCCTCTGTTTTTGGGATAGGATATCAATTTCGTATCTGCCGTCTCATCAGACAACCGGGCCTGCTTAATTCTGTATCAGCGGGTTCGTTGAAATTTCGCTTGACGGAATTGGTAATGCGGTTTGTCCCGGTTTCGGATCTGGTGCAAGTGAAGGATAATATCCTTTTGACCGCCAGCGAAGCATATCGATATTATTCAGTTCTTCGGCGCTCAGTTCCACCGCTCTTTCATGCATTACCGCTTTAATGGCATCATCATGCGATGTAAGTGTTACCGGAGGCATATTTACGCTTGGCCGGGCGCGAACCTCATTGATATAACTGGCAGCCTGCGCAGGAGTTCCAATTTCGGCCTCACATTCAGCGAGCATCAGCAACACATCGGCATAGCGGATCAAACGGGAATTCAGACCGCCGGGATGAAATCCTGAATTCACCCATTCGTAAATATTATATTTTCTAAAGAATCTCTTTTCTGTTACGCCGCCTTTTGTGCTGGTCGCGATATTCATCATGTCCGGTGTCAGTGTTAAAGGGCCTGCGGGCACGCCGGTTAGAATCTTATCACCCACTTCATAGATTGTAAATGCATACCGCGGATCTCCGGCTTCAAATTCATTCAGAATCTTGTCCGAAGGGATGACATTTCCCCAGGTGATGCCATATTCCTGATTACGTACAACACTTAGCGGACTTGTAGAACCTTCGCCCGTATATCCCCAGTTAAAATTGTTATCTCCTTTATCAACAAAAACAACTTCAAATATAGATTCTGAATTGAACTCATGTCCGGTTTCAACAGTTACATTGTTATCATCCTTTACATCCCCGTCAAAATTCCAGTTGTATTCGGCGGTCAGGGAATATTTGCCATAGACATTCAGGAGGGCGGATTTTGCGCCGGAATAATCACCGTTTTGCATCAGTACCCTTCCCAGTAAGGCATTGGCTGCTCCGCTGGTCGCTCTTCCATAATCGGCAGCTGTATAACTGGCAGGCAATGCCGCAACAGCGGCCGTCAGATCCTGTATAATAAGTGCATAAACATCCGCAGCCGGAGATTTCGCAGCATAACCCGTAGCTGAAGTGATTGTCTGCGTATACAGAGGAACATCACCCCACATGGATACCAGTTCGAAATAAGCCCACGCTCTTAAAAAATGCGCTTCACCCACCGACCTGTCCCTGAGACCGGGATTGTCTGTTATGTCCGGAGCCTTATCAAATATCAGATTTGCCCGGTTGATCATCTGGTAAGCACCATTCCAGACACTGGTCATGACAGAGTTTGATGGATTCGCAGTAGGCTGTGTTAATAATTCTGCTCTCGGGGCTTCCAGTTGCGCGCCACCCGACGCACATTCGCTGCCCCGCATATCATGCGTAAAAAACCATTCGCGGCCTACCAGGTTTCCTGCCCGCAGGCTCGAGTAAATTGCATTTACTCCATTTTGCAGCTGCGCGGCTGTTTTGAAATAACTTTCCGTCGTCGGATTGTTCTGATCCGTAACATCGAGATCTTTCGTACAGGCAATTATACTGGAGATAATCAGTATAAAAGCAACGATTAATTTGTTTGTATTTTGTTTCATAATATTATTAATGAGTCTTTAATAAAAATAATTCGCTATGCTTTTAAAAACTTACCTGGATACCAACGTTGAACGATTTCGGTTGTGGATAAACAGCAAAGTCGACTCCGTTTGTTAAAGCAGATCCAACTCCCGGAGAAGTATTAGGCGTTCTGTTTCCCACTTCAGGATCGTATCCCGTATAATTTGTAATGGTCCAGAGATTCTGTGCCGAGACATAGATCCGGAAACTACCGACAACTCCTTTTGTTACGGATTGCAGGGCCGGTGCCGGGATACTGTAGCTCAAAATGATATTCTTCATACGAAAATAAGACCCGTCCTCAATAAAACGGGTGGACGTGCGGGCATTCTGGTTTGGATCGGAAGTGATCGCGCGTGGAATATTCGTATTGGTATTCGTCGGCGTCCATGCATTTAATACCTGAGTACCGGCATTAAAGAACCGGATCATTCCTTCTGAAATCACGCGGGTATCGTTATAAATTTTATTTCCCTGCACGCTATAAAAGAATGCAGATAAATCAAAATTCTTATAAGTCACACCCAGATTTAATGAATACGTTGCTTTCGGCATAAAGTTGCCGATATACGTACGATCCTTCAGATCAATCACACCGTCACCATTCAGATCCTTGAATGCGAGATCACCCGCGGCGGTACCAGCCGTTTGTGTGGCATGTTTGGCCACATCTGCGGCTGTCTGAAATATGCCTTCCACTTCCCATCCATAAAAAGACTGGATCGGGTGTCCGGGTGCAGTGTTTGTTATATTGTAACCACCATAGTCCGCATCGGCACCAGCCTCGATATTTGTTACATTCGGAGCCAGATGAGTCACATTGTTGGTAATAATATTCATATTGAAAGTGGCAAACCATTTAAAATCGCGGTCGCTCTGGTTGTAACCGACCTGCATTTCAAATCCGTTGTTTTGCATACCCGCAATATTCTGGTTAACGGTAGTCGCGAGATAACCAAATGAAGGAGGCAGCGGTACTCCTAAAATCAGGTTGTCGGTTTTACGTTGGTAGTAGTCCGCGATAAACGTGATTTTATTTCTGAGAAAGCCCATGTCCAAACCGATGTTAAACATATTTGTCTTTTCCCAGTTCAGTTCCGTATTACCAAGACCCTGGATGGAAGAAGCCGGGCCTCCGGTTAAATTATTGTCAAAAGGATACTGGGCACTGTTTGCTGCAACACTCACCTGCCAGGGTGTGTTGCCCAGCACCAGGCCGTTCAAACCGGTAACACCGTAACCCGCTCTTAATTTCAATTCAGAAATGACGGTTGAATTTTTCATGAAATCTTCCTGATCAATTCTCCAGCCCACGGAAGCAGAAGGGAATGTGGCATATTTGTGTCCCGGCGCCCATACCGAAAGACCGTCGTATCGAATGGCAGCGCTTAGTAAATATTTTCCCTCAAAATCATAATTCACGCGCCCGACCCACGATATCAATGCATTATCGCCCACCAGCGTCTGGGCAGAAATATTGGAGGCGTTGTTTAATGTTTTCAGATCATTGGATGCCTGATTGCCGCTCATATTTTCCTGTTGGGAATGCTGACCCTGATATTCATATACAGCAACCGCATTGACGTGATGATTTCCGAATGTTTTATCGAAAGTAAGTTGTTCGGTAAATAACAGATTGGAAGCCACCGTGCGATTATTGGTAATCGTTGCCTGTGTTGCGCTGGATCCGGCAATCGCTCCGCTGTCGTTGAAAATCGGTGCAAAGCGATAGTCTAATCCACTCCCGTAATTAACTCCGAACGTGGAGCGAAATTTCAGATAGGATGTGAAATTTACATCGATATAGGCTGTAGCAAACAGGTTCGCCAGTTTCCTGCTACCCGGATTTTTCAAAGTGGCATCTTCCACCGGGTTTGTCGGATCGCCGCCATCTTTTGTGGCATCCACGCCCCTGAAGCCACCCTGTGTGGTAGGATCATATACAGGAATATGCGGCATCATGCGTATCACGTTTACGAGATTTGATCTTGAGCCGGTTTGATTATTATCATACGACTGATTGCCGTAAGA
>DASXKM010000475.1:0-3050 GCA_036496825.1 Puia sp.
CCAGGGGCGTCTGCACATAGATGTTACAGAGAGGCACTTCCAATTTGGTATCCTCGGCTTCCCGAAAAAATGCGACCTGGAGAAGCACCTGGATTGCATTATTCACTTTACTAGCTGGCAGTAAACTAGCAGTTACATTGCTGCCAATCACATATTGGGCTCCCATCTGTCGCACATCTTTTACTGGAAAATTTCGCACGATGCCTCCATCCACCAGCAGCCTTCCGTTGTATTCCACTGCAGTAAAAACAGAAGGTATCGCCATACTCGCACGAACAGCAGAAACCAGTTCTCCGCTATCCAGAACGACCGCCTGACCGGTCGCTATATCCGTTGCGATGCATTTAAAAGGAATATCGAGAGAGTCAAATTTTTTGATTTTATAAACCGGAAATAAAAGTTCTGAAAATTTCAGCCATAATTCCTGCCCTTCCAATACGCCGGTTGAAATTCTGAAAAAATTATTGACCCATGGCAGCTCTACATCGTATTTGTCGTATTCATTTTTTTCCTCCATGATAATATTCCGGAGAGAGCTTTGATTGGAAAGAACCTGGTCCCAATTCACTCTTTTCGCAATGTAAAGGATGCTGTCAGCTGAATATCCGGCCGCGTAAAGAGATCCAATAATACCGCCCATACTGGTGCCGGTTACGTAGTCGATGGAAAGACCGGCAGAATCAATGGCTTTCAGAATGCCGATATGAGCGAGTCCCTTTGCTCCGCCTCCACTCAATGCAAGACCGATTTTTGGTCTTATATGCACAAGAGAATCCTGTGACAGGCCGGTAATGTGCAGAGTAAAAATCAGGAAGCCGACAAATAACAGAATACGGATTGAACGAAATATGGATTTTCTTTTAATAGTCAAAAAGGTTTGCTATAAAATTACACAAAGAAGACGAACGACAGTTGGGAAATTGGTCCGGGAACTCCCGATCTATCATACACCCGGACTCCCGGATTTGGATTATTCTTCCATTTCAATCAGCCTCTCCAATGCCACGTCATATTGCTGTTTGGCAACATTTAAACTCAACGCTGCTTTTTTGTACTCCGATTCTGCAACCAGAAATTTTTGCCTGTCGGCATAAATTGCGGGGGCGGACAACTGTAGTTCGAGACGGTCTGACTCCTGTTGAAGACGTCTGATATCCCCATCGAGTTGCTCGACCAGCTTTTGTTGTTTTTGAAATTGTTTTTTTGCTTCCTTATTGACAGGCTGGATAACTTCGGGCGTTTTTGGCCGGATGGGTACCTGATTTTCCACTTTTGGCTTGTTTGGGACAGGTTTGGCCTGCGCACTCATTCTCTTGTTCCATTCCACCCATTCATCATAGGTACCTTTGAATTCTTTTATTCTGTCATCCTCTATTTCCCAGATCTTATTGGCTGTTTTGGAAATGAAATAACGGTCATGACTTACCAGAATATAACTTCCTTCATATTTATTTAGTGCTTCCGCCAGCAATTCACAGGAATGAATGTCCAGATGATTGGTTGGTTCATCCAGTAATAAAAAATTGGCCTTCCCGGCGATTGTTTTTGCCAGGGCAACACGCGCTTTTTCGCCACCGCTTAAAACTTTTATCTTTTTTTCCACATCGTCTCCCGAAAAAAGAAAACAACCCAATAATGTCCGGAGTTCAAGCTCATTCTTACCGGATCCGGCATGTTTCATTTCTTCCAGTACAGAGTCGTTTAAATTTAACGATTCGAGCTGATGTTGTGCATAAAAACTCGCATCCACATGATGCCCCCATACACGCTCGCCGGTAAATGATTCCGTTCCGGCAACAATACGAAGCACAGTAGATTTGCCTTTCCCGTTTGCTCCGATCAATGCAATTTTGTCTCCTCTTTCTATTTCTGCTTCTGCGTGTTGTATGATCAGGTTATCACCGAAACTCTTACTCAAATCTTTTAATTGCACCAGCACTTTCCCCGGAGGCCGGTCGATACGAAATTGAATTCGCATATCCGGCCTTTCCATTTCAACATTTTCTATCCGGTCGATTTTATCCAGTCTTTTCATGGCCGACTGGGCAGCGGCGGCCTTACTGGCCTTGGCTTTAAACCGTTCTATGAATCTTTCCTGTTGCCTTATATAGTCTTTTTGATTTTCGTAAGCTTTTTGCTGAATGGTGATCCGCATTTCTTTTTCCTTTTCGTAAAAAGAATAATTTCCATTATAGAAATGCAGGTTTTGCTGATAGAGTTCAACTATTTTATCCACCATCCGGTCCAGGAAAAATTTATCGTGACTTACGATCACCACTGAACCCTGATAATTCTTCAGATATTTTTCCAGCCATTCAATAGAAGGAAGATCCAGGTGATTGGTCGGTTCATCCAGCAGGAGTAAATCAGGTTTCTGAAGTATCATTTTTGCCAACAGTACCCGCATCCGCCAGCCTCCGCTGAATTCCCGGTAGGGCCTTTGTAAATGTGCATTGGAGAAGCCAAGACCCTGTAAAACTTCTTCGGTTTTGTGATGAATATTATAACCATCCAGTAACTCCATTTCATGGAGCTTGTCGGTATATCTTAGCAACAATGCTTCTGATTGTGGTTTACCGGCTTTTTCTTCTTCCTCCATTTCGGATACTAACTGCTCCAGTTCCTTTTCTACCGTAAGCACTTTATCAAATGCTCCCAGTGCAACCTTCAATATGGAATCCCCGGTATCAAAACTTAGAAGATCCTGATGAAGATAGCCAATACTGGTACTCCGGCTGCGCTCAACCGTACCGCCACTAGGCGTGTATTCGCCGGCCAGTAATTTTAATAATGTGGACTTACCAGTGCCATTGTATCCAATCAGTCCGATATGTTCACCTGGCTGGATATGCCAGGTGGCATCTTCCAGGATTGTACGGGCTCCAAACTCAAATGTCATATTCTGAAAACCTGCAAGCATATTTAAAATGAAGTTTATTCCAAACGCGCAAAAATAAAGCAAATGCATTTAGAATTATCTTTGATTAAATTCTGCTTATGAAGAAGGCCTTTTTATTAATTGTCGTTTTGGCCCTGGCGCTTGGAATTAC
>DASXKM010000476.1:0-4045 GCA_036496825.1 Puia sp.
TCTTCTTTGAGGTGCAGTGATACATTAACATATCAGTGTGGTGAATGTGGAAGCGTAGAAATGTTCTTCAAATATAAAAATGCCGGTCCTTTTCTAAAATCAACCTTGGGCTTAATAAAACTGGGGGCAATGGAAAAATTACCAAGCAGAATATCTGGTTTGCCGTCCTTGTTCAGATCGCCTACATCCATTGTCAGCCACCGCCCTTTTTGTGTTGCTCGCAGAGAATGTGGCAAAAAATTAAAATCCCCTTTATTTTCCAGGTATACGAATCCTTCCTCAGGTTGTTTCTGGTAATCCGCAAAAAAAGAAATGACTGCCAGGTCCAGGTCACCATCTCCGTCAAAATCGCGGGCCATGGCCTTATAACATCCATTGATAGGGAAAAAGTATTGTTGTTTGAAATTCCAATGGCCGTCATTTAGGAAAATATACACGCCGTGATAAGGTTTCAGTACAACTGAAAAATCTGCGTTATCGCCACAGGTATAAACAATATCCGGAAATCCATCGTGATTGAAATCGTCCATTTCAAAATAGGTGGACCCATAGGATGGAGGAAAGTCGAGAATCTTCTTCTGATCAAATTGCCCATGCCCCCGGTTGGTAAATAAAAAAATTCCCTCTTCCCCCTGCGCAAATAAAACAAAAAGATCCGGGAGCCCGTCGTGGTTATAATCCTGCGCGTAGGCTTTTATAGCTCCTGGAATGGGACGTAATACATGACGCAGGTATTTATTGTCGCCCATATTTTCAAACCAGCTAAGCGCCCCGGTAAGATGACCGAACTCACATACCAGTTCGTCTAATTTACCATCTCCATTTAAATCTATCTTAACCGACTGAACAGGTCTCTGTAACAAATTAATCGGCCAGGGAGTGTCGAGTGCCATTTTCCCCTCGGGATTCAGTAACATCGTCTGTAGTTTGCCAAGCTTTGCGTTATTCGGATTCAGATTTCCGATATTCGTCGCCACCATCGTTCCGGCATGGAAATCAATATCCACCACCGGACCGGAAAAATGCAAAGAATCAATCGGCTGAAGATTAATATCGAATCGCATCACCGACTCGCGGAAAATATCAGCTGTTAAAATGGAATTTGCAGAACGGGTTGTGTCGATTTGTATAAAACAGGTGGTCGGGCTAATCTTTGTAACAGCCGGTTCAGATGCACTAAAAATGTCCAGGTCATTTTTGATCGGGTAAGATCTGTTCTGCGCAGGAAGGGAATCAGGCGCGGTCGCCAGATAAAAGTTTATTATATTCTGCCATTCCCATGGTTTCAAAAGTGGTTGGGCAGGATAGAAATTAGGGGGCAAATGAATGTCTCTCCGCATCGAAGGATATTCCATCCAGTGGTGACTGAAGATGCCCAGCCTTGGTCCCATATTTGGCAACACACCATTTTCCCAGGATTTTATATCCAGCAGCGATGGCTCAGGTAAAGAATGGCAACCCTGACAATATTTTTTTGCCAGCAATTCTCCTGCTTCTACTGAATCGGTTGGTATTTCTTTATGAGATTGATTTCTGCTGTACCGTTCACAAGAATAAATGCAGCACAGAAAAATAATTATAATGAGGTAGCGCAAGATTAAAGATTTATTTTCCGTTTGCCACCTTTGCTATCTGTTACTTCTACCGCGGTCACCTGGTCGTCTATCCGGATAAAACGGCCGGACTCAGATAAAAAGGAACTGCCATAATAGAATTCCTGATCAACAGTGTTGCCATTTTTATATTTAATGCTGGCCTTAACATCCATTGGAAAAAGCTGAATAATCCGTTGATTCCTCTTCAACCGAAAAACTTTTAATGGGCCTTTGTTTTGGCTGGCTGCGACCAGGTACTGTCCGTTGGCCCCGGCTAATTTTACAAGTGCCTTCCCATTACCGGGAATAAAAATTCCGCTCTCCAATATGGATTTTGCATGAAAACCATTCTGACCGTCTCCGCTTAACATTAAACCGTTCATCGCATCATATCTCCCAACTGCCACATCGGTACCAAAGTCATTTGAATTCAATAGCAGATCAGGATTGCCGTCTCCGTCTAAATCATCTGCAACCACACCGTTGATCATGGATAACTGCGCTTCCTTCGGCAACGGTACCAATGTGAATGCACCGTTCCCGTCGTTTCTCAATAACATGGTCTGGAATTCGTTTGCTTCGAGTACTAAAGCATTTTTTCTGTCTTCTTCAGTGAGTACCTGGTCCATGCCGGCAATTGCAAACGACCTGTAGCTGGGAAATTTTTTTCTCATGGCGTTTATCTGTCTTAACAGATCATCCCTGCCATCTGCCGGAAATTCCTTTTTCTTTCCTTCGAGGTCAGGAAGATAAAGAGAAGGGATCATATCGTAAATTCCATTGTTATCAAAGTCTTTTGCATATACGTGCACCGGATATTGCTGATCGCCCCGGAAATAGCTATTTTTTCCCATGTTTCCAACGATATAGTCCATATCACCGTCATGATCAAAATCGCAGGCTGTTATGCTGTTCCACCATCCATGTATTTTATTGAGACCGGTTTCCGGCGTGACGTCCACAAATTTCCCGTGTTCATTCTTCAGAAATGCGAGCGACATATATTCACCTGCCATGATCAGATCGGGCCATCCGTCATTGTCAAAATCTGTAAACACGGCGTCGCAAACCATCCCGCATTTTACAAGATCCACGGCCACTGTAGCTGTTACATCAGTAAAAAGAACATGACCATCTTTCGAATCATTTCTGAATATAAAACTGGATACAGGCCTGGGATAATTACCCGGATCCACCCTTCCGGAAACAAAGAGATCCAGATCTCCATCATGATCATAGTCTGCCGCCCGCACACAGAATTTACTCGTCAGGTTGATCGGTATCGATTCGCGATGTTCAGTAAAATTTCCTTTACCATCGTTCAGGTAAAAATGATCCTGAAACCCGGAAGTATTGGCCCTTGCTTCATTTCCGCCAGATGCGATGTATAGATCCAGATCCCCGTCGCCATCTGCATCAAATAACAACAAGCCCATATCGTGACTGATCTTTGAAAGCGAATCAGCACCCAGCAGAGATTTCTGTACAAACCTTCCATCTGTCTGTTGCAGAAAAATTCTTGCACTATGATAACTCGATCCACCCATAATCAGATCATCGAGTCCATTGCCGTCAATATCGCCTACTGCGAGTGCAGGACCGTAGTCGGACAGTTTATGGGGAAGTAATTTCTGTACATTAAAATCGATGTAATCTTTTTCCACGTGTGTAAAAGTCAGGCCAAGGGAATCCGTTACATCGGTAAAAAAATTGTTTTTTGCCAGTACATCTTTCTTAAAATCGAAGGCCGACTGAGCATCCTTCTGGTTCACGGTTAATATCTGATCCGCCCTTACATGATTTATCCACTGCGACTTTCCATTCTGCCAACGGACCAGGACTGAATCCACTTCCGCTATTTTTCCGAGTCCGAAGAATGCGACATCCTGGACGCTTGATAAATATCCGCGGTAAGGACTGTTTTCATAAACCTGTTTCCTGCCATGATCATAATGAAGTTCTATCCAGGCGCCAATTCCATTCAGGTTTTGACGATCACCTTTAAATTTTATTTTTAGAAAATGGTTCGGCTCCTTTTGGTTCTCCTTACTCTTATTACGATAAATTCCGGCCTCATCATTTATATTATTGACAACCAGATCCGGATAACCATCATTGTCCAGATCTGCATATGCGGCGCCGTTTGAGAATGTCGGAACCATTAAACCCCAATCATCGCTGACATCCGTAAAACTGAGATCCCCATTATTGTGGAATGCGTAGTTGTGCAATTTAACCTCGGGGATCTGCTTCAGTAAATCTCCTGTGGATACCAGCGATATAGACTGGTTTCTGAAGGAAATAAAATCATGATCAGTAACATCTTTCGGAAATCCGTTGGTGATGATCAGATCCCTGTATCCGTCATTATCAAAATCAGTGAGCATGGGTGTCCAGCTCCAGTCTGTTTCAGCAACGCCCGCATAAAAAGAGATATCGCTGAAAATGGG
>DASXKM010000477.1:0-2137 GCA_036496825.1 Puia sp.
AAAGCATATATCTTTTGTCGTTTCAGGTTCCGGTAAACCGAACGGAAGTTGTTCATGAGCATCATGATGAAATTAGTTAATTCTGTTTTAGAGAGGCTAAACGGGTGCCAGAAAAAATGCCTATGAAATGCAGCAAGTTATGTAAGGTCAATTTATTGGGATGTACGTTATTGAAACAGTGTCGTTTCAAAATCGTTCTAAGCAAGGCATTGGTGAAAACAATCTTCCTCATTGGGTTGGCAAACGCACCGGACATCACAAATTCGGTGGCTTGGAGTTGCCCCTATGACAGCCGTGAGTAAAAAAAAGTCATTTTCAATCAGAAAAAAAACCTGGCTCGCTCAAACCATTGATGTACAGATAGATACAAACAAAAAAGACCCCTGAAGGGATCTTCTTAAACGTAGCGAGGAGCAGACTTGAACTGCCGACCTTCGGGTTATGAATCCGATGCTCTAACCAGCTGAGCTACCTCGCCAGCGGGCTGCAAAAGTAATCGTTTTTTGATTTGATTCCACCGCAAATTGTTTCTCTTTCGATACTGCAAATGAACGGTCATCGGTCACTGAAAAAAGTCAGCGCCTTGTGGACACTGCCAATCCGGGACTAATATGATGAAGCATTTCTTCAGTCATATCTTTCAGATTAAAAGATGGCTTCCAGTTCCAGTCTTCACGGGCTACCCGGTCGTCGATGGATTCGGGCCAGGAATCTGCAATGGCCTGCCGGAAATCCGGCTCATATTCAATTTTGAATTCAGGTATGACGGCCTTTATTTCCCGGGCGATTTCAGAAGGCGTAAAACTGATGCCGGACAGGTTATACGAAGTACGAACTGATATTTTGGATTCCGGCGCGTCCATCAGTTCAATGGTTGCGCGTACAGCATCGTCCATATACATCATCGGCAATCGCTTGTCAGGCCGAAGAAAACAATTATATGTTTCTCCCCTGATTGCTGAATGAAAAATTTCTATGGCATAATCCGTAGTGCCGCCGCCAGGTAATGTTTTATAACTGATGAGGCCCGGGTAACGGATACTACGCACATCCACACCATAACGATGAAAATAATAATGACACCATTGTTCTCCTGACAATTTGCTGATACCATACACAGTTGACGGAGCAGCATAGGCATCCTGAGGACAATTTTCTTTTGGGGCATCCATACCGAAAACAGCGATGCTGCTTGGCCAAAACACTTTTTCAACGCCTTCTTCCCTGGCCACCTCCAGTGTGTTGATAAGACTTTGCATATTCAGATGCCAGGCCAGCATGGGATTTTTTTCGCCGGCAGCCGAAAGCATAGCAACCAGTAAATAAATTGTTTTCACTTCATGACGACGAACCTGCACGCGAAGAATTTCCTTATCCATTATATCCAGTGGAAGAAACGGGCCCGTGCCCTTCAGAAGATCCGCCTCTCTTTTGAGATCCGCAGCGATGATATTTTCTCCCCCGAATTGTTGCCTGAGCGCCAATGTCAGTTCCGTTCCGATCTGTCCCGACGCACCAATAACAAGAATTTTATTCATATCAATTCAATGCAATGGAAAATTTTTGGGTGGCCGGAGGAAGACATTGCTGGTCATTACATACCATAAATTCAACGGATCCGGTGAAGTTTGTCTTTGCTTTGGTTTTTAATTTTACCATTTGCACAAAATCCACTTTGCCACTGAAATATTTTACATCCACACCAAATACGGCTTCATGTTTTTGAATCAGACTTCCGTTTTCTTTTACTATTCCATCGAGTGTATAAAGAGGATTTTTTGTAAAACTGAATTTGGTCGGAACAGGTCCGCCATCAGGCGTAAACTGCGAATAAGTATGCCAGGGACTATTCAGATCCACATGAAAATGCAGTTCATATACATTGTCCGTAACCTTTTTAGCTGAATAAGTCCAATTATAAGGAACTCCGGTTTGCGCTTGTGTGACAGAGACAAATAATAGTATGACTGCCAGAGAAAGTATTCGTTTCATATTCAAATGTACAGTTTAGCTTTCTGTAAGCAGAAATCCATTATAAAATAAATTCCTAAATATGATGGAAATATGATTCGCGCGAAGGGATATCTTTTCAGGCGGGAAAGGAGGCATCAGGCCAGGGAATAAAATTCAGATAAAT
>DASXKM010000478.1:0-5585 GCA_036496825.1 Puia sp.
CCAGGCAAAAATACCTGGTAACATCGCCTGATGCCCATTGAGCCAGGCCGCGTCCCCGTTGTCGGTATCTGTCCCTCCGAAAGGATATGCGGTATAAATAAAATGAGGATTCCAGACGGTTTGGTAAAGAGCTAAATAATCTATGACTTGTTCACCTGCATCCAGCCACTTTTTGTCACCGTTAGCAGTATACAATGCCGCGAATCCCTCCGCTGCCCAGGACATCGACACAGTTCCGCGTGGATCCTGTCCGGTATAGAGGTCTTTAAAATTCATAGGTTTTACACCACATGAAAAATATACTTCAAAATCAAGCCAACGTTGTTTTGGCAGGATCTCCCTTTTCATAAAGGCTGCCATGCGTTCCGCTGCTTTCAGATATTTCAGATCTTTGGTAACGTTGAACAATTCAGAAAGAAACCAGATATGAACTCCCTGCTCTCCATTGAATTTCAAATGCGGATTGGCTACAAGTTTTGCGCTGAACCATGAAGGAAGACAACCATTGGATTCAATATGAGCAACAATAAAATCTCCATAACTCCTGACGAATGGGATAATTCGCTTATTAGATTCGCATAACCTGTAGTAGCGCAATAAGTGCGCACAGGTCTTGCTCATCGCAGTTGTCTGGTAAGATTGACTCTTATCCGAAAAATACCGGTCTACGCGGGACGAATCCATTTCTGCGGGTGGGTCCCAATGATTCCCCTGCCACCGTTTGCCAAAAGATCGATAGATAACAGGGAACGCGCCCTGATTCTGAGGACTCAACAGAATGAGATTAACAATTCTTCTTGATTTATCAACAAGACCGGAGTCAGACATGTGTTTGCCCCACCAATAAATTCCAACTGCATCGCGCATATTATTCCACCAGGTTGTAAATTCAATCATATCATACCATTCTGGTGCGCTATTCTTATATCCACCCACCGGCCATCCCTGCATTTCCCACTGTTGCCATGCCTCCATATCCGGATAACCTTTAGGCGCACTGTTTAGAACGGTCCAATGAGGTCCTAAATGCCAACCTTTGTAGGCAGCGCTGGCCGGGTAGCATTTTTTGGCATATTCCTCAAAAGGCATTACCTGCGGCCTGGGCTCCTGCAAACATTTCTTACCGTATCGATCCCACATAAAGCGACTCACGGATTGATACCCCCTAAACGAAGGGGCATCTGCCTGAATCAACAGATCGAAGCCATATTTGACAATATTTTTTCGCAAATGCCGTACCATTGAACCATCATTGGGGTGAGGCCAATGCATGTGATGAGTAGCAATGGCATCGATGATGCCATAAGAAAATAAGGGCCTGTCACACAGCCCTGATTTAATGTTGTAATCCATACCGGTTGGCATTGACAAGCGCGAACTGTCTGCCGGAAGATCCAAGGGCCGGCCCTTAATACGCGTTGCGGCAAATCGCGCATCCGGAGATAGCACCATATATTTATTAATCATATCAAGATCGGGTACGAGTGCGCAGAAAGAACCCTTCTCCTGCATGATAACTGCCGGCGAATAAAAAGTCCGATCCCCAAAAATATCATCGTCAGCAAATTTCAATTTGGGCGCATGTATAAATTCCGGATTTGAAGTTGGAGAAAAGATAAAGGGTGACAACAGGTATTCCAGTGTGGGTGATTTCCCGGCCAACGAAGCGGAAATTTCCATATGAAATTGGGACTTACCATCTTCCAACCGCACTAATTGTTGTACATGATGTCCCTGGGCATTCCCAGTCAAGAGCAGGACTACCTGGTTCTTGTTATACTCTACTATTGCAATAGAATCGAGTATCTCAGAGGTGATCAGCCGATTAGCCGGATCCAGGCTTGAAGTATACAATCTGATTGCACCTTTTGGTAAATCCGAAGGAGGCAGGAAAGATTGCGCTATTGGAATCCACTGCTTTTTGTCGAATGCCAAAAATTCCTGCAATATTTTCCGTCCCACGAGAGTAAACCTGGCCTTGACATTTGCATTATATATTTCGATCACCCGCTGATTATTGATGGTCTTTTCTTCCAGGTAACATCCGTGATTTTGCGATCTGTCGCAGGATGTAATCAGAATAAACAGCGTTGCTAAAAATAAAAGGGCTTTGTTCATAGAGAATTGTTCTTTTGTTTGGCGACCGTTGATAATCACTTTTTTGCTCTTACTTCAGTCTTTTGCTGATAAATTCAACAACATCAGGGGTCACCTTTGGATCGTCTGTTAATAAAGCCATGTTTATTCTCACAGCTCCTTTTGTTCCTTCAAGTTTGATATAGGCATGTTGATACTTCGGATTGAAATCATGGCAGTGAGTGTTGAGGATTTTAGCTCGCATCCAATCTCTGTAATCCATCATGATACTGCTTCGCACTGGCGTAAGATCAGGCATTTATGTGTGCTTCACAGTTTTTGCATAATACATGTATGACAATACAATTACCGTGATTTCAAAAATACCAGAATCTATAGCGGCTTAGTACAACGGATTGGCCATGTGTTAAGCTATTTTAGCAAATCAATATTTGCATAATTTCCCCGATCACAATACAGTCGAAGGTGACTACAAGGACGTTGCCCCTGTTAAGTCGTTTCCACCCAATCCTTATGGATTGTATGATATGGATGGAAACGTATGGAAGTGGTGCAATGATTTTTATCGCCCCGATTATTATGCGCTCAGTCCTGCGAGTGATCCCACCGGCCCGGCAGATAGTTATGATCCCGAAAAGCCGGGTACCATAAAACATGTGCAACGCGGAGGCTCGAATCTGGGATACGCTATTCTTACCGGAAATGATCCGGATAATAAAATGGAAGTTGTGGGGCAGAAAAAAATTGATAACCAGTTTATAAATTTAGGAGGCGCAATATGGGGATATTTTATTCCACTCCCGGATTTTCTTCTGAATTCTACAAACTACAAAATTGAGCAAAATGGAATATTCTAAAGCAGCACCAATCATTGTTGATTCCAATGGCGGAGAAATTCTGGCCGTTGCGGGCGGTAACTACCGCGTACTGGTTTCAGGCAAACAGACCAACGGAGAGTTTTCAATTATTGAAATGTTGATACCTTTCAACAATGGGCCAGGTCCGCATTCCCACGCTGATTTCTACGAGTCTTTTTATGTCGTCGCAGGTGAAGTAGAAGTTCATTCCGAAGCCGGGTCGTATACGGCAAAAAAGGGATCTTTCGTAGTAATACCGAAAGGAGGCATCGTTCATAATTTTAAGAACCGTAAAGAAAATCCTGCCCAATTGATTTGTACGGTCGTTCCCGCGGGCCTGGAAGAATTCTTTGAAGAAATCGGCGAGCCGGTGGCAGCAGGAAAGTTCCTTCCACCACCATCGATGAATCCTGAATCGTTAAAAGTATTACAGGTGATTGCGCAAAAGCACGGTCAGACACTTTATCCCCCGGATTTTCTTGAAAAGAAATAATCAAGGTCCAGGAAAATATTGAGTTTTTTTGAATGAGAAATCCTGTGTTCCCGGCGATGGTTTATTTCGGCATTTTAGCTCCGATCATGGCCATCAAAGTTTTGCCGGACTGAACAGAACGGTGTTCTGAAATCTTGCCGGCGTCATTGAATGTAAATAAGTCCACATCTCTGTATTTAAATGACTTACCGGTTGGTTTTATGCCCATCAGTGGCTTTTTAAAAGTGCCGGAATAGTCAGCAAAAACGGCCACATGATTTCCCTCTCCGATGACCATGTAATTTTCTCCCTTATAGTCCGGGAAGGCTGACAAAAATCCTTTGACCATACTAATGATTGTATCACGACCTCTGATTGGAGCCATCTCTCCATCGCCATAGTCCACGGCGTCCGCGGCAACGTCTTTAAATGCATCGTCCAATTTTCCAGAATTGAAAGCCTGCACGCTGGCCAGCGCCGTCGCTTTATTTTTTTCGAGCATGCTGTCCTTCGCCTCATAGGCAGCAGCAACGGAGTCTTTACCATTATTCATCATCGGGGAATTACCGTTATTACAAGATGTAATAAATACAGCAAAGCCAATTAAAACAAGCAACTTTTTCATTTTTGATTATTTTAAATTTTGAATAACAAAAGGTAAATAAAATTTGAAATCCGGCAAAAAAACGATTATACTTCACCAGGGTGTATTTGCGCCTTTTTATGACAGGGCTCTACAGTGAACATCGCCCGTGCCAGTGTAATCCCATTTTGGCTTTCAAAAGGTTGCAATGTGTTGCGGTTTTTCTAAATTGAAAATGTCTTTTGTTTCATTAAGGCCGCGCATTCCGTCTGCCGGCATTGCGCCAATGCAATGCTGTGCGCTGTTATACAACTTTAGTTCTGATCGATTTAATTGACTTAAGACTTATGCCTTTGGTTGATACCTCCTCTTCTAAATCAAAGTCGTCCTGGAGTCCAAGCCAAAATTTTGCAGAGTTGCCGAAGTATTTACTGAGCCTGAGTGCTGTATCGGCAGTAATCCTTCTGTTTCCCTTAATGATTTCGGAAATCCGGGTTTGAGGGATTTCAATATCCTTTGCAAGTTTGTAAGCGGAAATACTTAGAGGCTGCAGGAACTCCGCAAACAACACCTCGCCAGGATGTATATTTTTAAGTTTTGCCATTTTCTGTGGACTTAGTGATAGTCAATTATTTCAACTTCGGCTGCGTTTCCGGAGTTCCATTTAAAAATTATTCTCCATTGGTCATTTATTCGTATGCTATAATAGTCTTTCAGCTTTCCCGATAGTTTTTCAAGTCTGTTGGATGGAGGTATTCTTAAGTCTGCCAGGTCAACCGAGTTATTTAGCATTCTTAACTTTCGCCGTCCAATATTCTGAATTTCATTTGCAAGCCCTTTGACTCTGGTACCACCCCATACTTTTTCCGTGTCTGAATTGCCAAATGAGATGATCATAGTCCTGTACTACGTTACTAACGTCAAAGGTAAGTAAATGTTGCCAATAGGGCCTGTATGCGTTGGTTGATTTTTGCAAAAAGAATGGAGGGCAGGTCCTGCAGTCACTTGTCACCCGGATTTTCCGTACACAACGACTTTGTTAAACATTTGCGTTGTCCAAGTCAGCGAAGGCCATAAAAGAATTGAAAAATAATTGGCCGGTCATTCACTGCGGAGGGATTTCACAGGGTTCGCAAGAGCCGCGCGTATGGTCTGAATACTCACCGTCAACAGAGCAATAGCGAGGGCGACGGCGCCGGCCACGAGGAAGATCCACCAGCTGATTTCCGTACGATAGGCAAAGGTCTCGAGCCATTTATACAGGGCCCACCACGAAACGGGGAAGGCAATGAGTGCTGCGATGCCGACAAGCATCGTGAAGTCCCTGCTGAGGAGGCCGACGATACCACGGACGCTTGCGCCGAGCACCTTGCGGATCCCGATTTCTTTGGTGCGTTGTTCGGCAGCATAGGTAACGAGGCCGAAGAGACCGAGGCAGGCGATGAGGATGGCGAAGACGGCGAAGGTGATGAAGATCCGGCCGGTCTGTTGCTCGGCGTGATACAATTTATCGAAGTCGTTATCCATAAAAGTGAAGCTGAAGGGTAGTCCCTGCTTTTCGGCATGGAACTTAGTT
>DASXKM010000479.1:0-1649 GCA_036496825.1 Puia sp.
ATATCCCAGATAATTATTACGGCTTCTGGCTCCTATGATTCGGCGTATTAGCCAGGTCAGTATGGCGATCACGGGTAACAGGAGGAATAGTATGGCAACTCCCCAGATCATGATATTCTGCCAGAAACCCTGGATGAAATAATTTTTCAAAGGCAGCAAACCCGCACCGCCAAAAATTACTCCGATCAGCGCCATAACCAGTGCAAAAGTGACAATCACTGAAATAAATAAAAAGAAAGCCTTAAACAGCACACCAATGGCATGTCCAATACCCCGGCGCTGAATATTCACGTTTGAAAGATCTTTCCGGATATTACCGGACCTGTTCTTCATTTCATTTCCGAACTCTTCAGCCTTCTGTTTTATTTCTCCGCCTACTACGGTAGCTTTTTGTTTAAATCCTTCCAGGTCGCTCTTGATTGTATTTTTTATTGATTCAAGATCAATTTTTTCCCCGCGCATTTCCAGTTTTTCCGAAGCCGTTCTGGCTTCGGGTAAAACGATCCATAGAATAATATAGATTGTCGTTAAACCGCCGCCGAAACCACTTGCTATGAAGGAAAATGAATCGTCGAAATTAAACCATGAACGATGAAAGATGGTTCTGAGGATTCCAACTATCAATGGAAAGCAAAATATTACACGGGGGATCCATATTTCAATATTAAAATAAGAGGCGAGCCCACTGGCTACTCCTCCGATTACACGGTGGTCGGAATCACGGAAAAGTCTCTTCCTGATATTGGTGACCATTGACTTCGGGGGAAGCACTACCCATAATACCAGATAAACCAGGATACCTGTTCCAAAACCCAGTGTTAAAAGTGCAAATACTATTCTTACGATGGAAGAATCTATTCTCAGATATGCTGCAATACCGCCACATATTCCACCCAGCATTTTATCATTCTCAGAACGATACAAACGGCGTGGTTCATCCGATGCAGCTTCTTCTTCGAATGAAGACGTACTCCGGCTGCTATTTCCATTTGTGCTGCTGTTTTCGTCCTGGTCAAAATCTTCAGGACGTCCCATGCTTGTGATGATTTCTTCCACGTCAGCATCTGTAATACAGGTAGCACCTTTTTTGAGACGATCCGAAAATAATTCTGCAAAGCGGTTTTCAATATCATTTACGATTTCATCGCCGCCTTCTTCGCCTGCAAAATGTTTTTTCAGACTCTCAACGTATTTGCGCAATATATCATATGCAGTTTCTTCAATCGGGATAACCCGACTGTGAAAATTTATGTTGATGATCTTTTTCATTTTTCGCTTATTTGGAGATTGTTAAGGTTGTTTTATGGATTCTCTGTTCTTATTTCTGTTTTGTTTGCCAGGGCATCCACTGCGTTGGCTAATTCTTTCCAGGTCGTTTCCAATTCCCTGTAGAAAGCCAGTCCCTTTTCGGTGAGGGAAAAATATTTACGGGGGGGACCGGAATTACTTTCCACCCAACGATAGGTAAGCATATCAGCATTTTTTAGTCTGGTTAGCAAAGGGTAAAGGGTGCCTTCCAGTATATTCAGATTGGCAGATCTCATTTCTTCAACAATGTCAGATGGATAAGCCTCCCCGCGCCGGATAATGGAAAGAATACAGAATTCCAGTATGCCTTTGCGCATCTGGCTCTGTGTGTTTTCTATGTT
>DASXKM010000480.1:0-3076 GCA_036496825.1 Puia sp.
CCATAAAATGAGTTGGATCGTATATCGTTTCCTTCCAGGTATAAAAAAAGCACCCATAAGGTGCTTGAATAAATCTTGAATTAACAATTCTGAATTCAGTTTTAGGCTTTAGGCTTTAGGCTTTAAGCTTACTTAATGGACGCTAACTCAACCTTGGAAGATGAAGTTTTTTCTACCAGTGCTCCTTTGGAAGCCTTATTGCTGTTCGCAATATAAAAGATAGAAGAACAAACGAAAATGGAGAAGAAAAGGGCGACAATGTACATGCCGACGCAAAAAAAGAATGAGTTCCAGCCGCCAATGGCAGAAAGAGCAGATTTAGGTTTCATGGATATTATTTTAGTTTTTCAGGGTTTCCGTCCGGGCAGCTTCTTTTTCAGGGAAACTACACGAACAGGGGATTGTAAAGGGTAAATATAGTCTTTAACATTATCTTATGCAATCGCAAAACTACTCCATCAAGTCCTGGGCGGTAGATGACCGTCCGCGCGAAAAACTACTAAGTAAAACTACGGGCAGCCTGACTGATTCCGAAATACTTGCGATTCTCATCGGGAAGGGTACCCGGGAAAAAAATGCTGTTACACTTGCACAGGAGTTACTTGGCTCGGTCAAAAATAACCTGAATGAGCTGGGGAGGCTTGAAATTCATGATTTTCTAAAGCTCAATGGCATCGGTAAAGTAAAAGCTGTGATCATTCTTGCAGCCCTGGAACTGGGTCGAAGGCGGCATATTGCCGGTGCACTTGAAAAACCGGTGGTCCGGGACAGTAAACAGGTGGCGGGCTACCTGCAGGTAATGTTACAGGACCAATGCAGGGAAGTCTTTGCCGTCATTTTCCTGAACCAGGCAAACCGGATAAATCATTTTGAAGTGGTGAGCCAGGGTGGCATCACAGGCACCGTAGCGGATCCCCGGTTGATATTAAAAAAGGCACTCGACTTCCATGCCGTGAATTTGATTCTCTGTCATAATCATCCTTCCGGAAATCTGAAACCAAGCAAGGCGGATGAAGAACTGACTTATAAAATCCGCGAAGCTGCGCGTTTCTTCGATATAAAAGTGATCGATCACATTATCGTAAGTCCCGATGGTTATTTCAGTTTTGCGGATGAAGGAATGTTGTAGAAAAAATATTCCATTCAATTAATTTTTCAAGTGTATGTTCATCCAAACCTCCGGAACTGCTATTAATAGAGATTGATAAATACAGCATTTGCTCATTTATTTAATAACTTTAATAAAGAATTTTAAATATGAAAATCTGGTTTTTCTTCGCAATATTATTTTTATCTGCAACAACGGGTTTCTCCCAGCCGACAGTGGCCAGTAGTCATGAATTTGACCTGTACCAAAAAGCGGGCGGAGGTGGCGTAGCAGCTTTCAAAACCGGTTATGGTAGTGATGCCGACGGGAGCCAGTTCTTTTTACCGGACTGGCAAAAAGGCGACGTTGTGCTAAAAAACAATACTGTTTTCAACAACGGTCTTTTGCTGACCTATGATAAGGTTCGTCAGGAATTATTTATAAAACAAGGTGAATCCTCGGAAGTCTTAACTGGAAATAAAGATGATATTGAAACTTTTAGTCTCCATGATGGCGATAAGCAGTATTATTTTATAAGTTCCTCCAGATATTCGGATACCAGACCCGTAGTTTTTTACCAGATACTGACAGGGGATTCGTCAAAACTGACGCTGTTAAAATATACAAAAGGAACATTTGTCAAAGCTGACAATTCAGATCTTATGAAAACCCGTCAGGGCAATGTGAATGATGCCTTTGTTGATAAGATAACTTACTATATCGCTAAGGAAAATGGCCTCCTGGAGATCCTCGTTCTGAAGTCAAAGGCGCTTAAAAAGGCCTTTGCCAATTTGAATATAAATATCGAGAAATATCTAAATGAGCACCCGGGGTCCGTTGATGAAGATTATCTGATTTCGATGGTTGCAGAATTAAATAAATAAATAATCAGCTATGAAAAAGTCTGCTATTATTTTTCCGGCGATGATGATGTCCGTAGCCACATTGTCCGCACAGGTAACAAATGTTTCCATGGGTCAGGAGTTCGCGGAACTGGCAGCTCATCAGGGTTACGCGAGTAATGGATTTTCTGCCTATCAGGGTTATACGTCTTCACAGATAAACGGGAGCCAGTTTTTTCTTCCTGAATGGTCCAGCGGTGAAGTGATAACCATCCATCATGAAATCTACAGTCAGGATCTTCAGTTCATGTATGACAAAGTACGTCAGGAATTATTTGTCAGAAAAAAAGATTCCGCGATGGTATTGCTCACGAATAAGGACGAAGTAAAATCCTTCAAATTAAAAAACGACCGGGGTGAAGAATTTACATTCCTCAATTCAAAATTTTTCGATGAAGAAAGACCTGAAGTGTTTTATCAATTGCTGATCAGTGATTCCGCGAAACTGAGCCTGATAAAGTATATCAAAACAACTCTTGAGAAAGCGGACACACACGATATGATGAAGGTAAGGGAGGGGGAAATTAATGATGCATTTGTAGATAAAAATACTTACTATATTGTTGGTTCCAAAGGTTCAATGGTTCCGGTACAATTAAAATACAAGAAATTAAAGGAATCCTTTGCCGAACTCGGCAACAATGCTGAACCTTATCTGAAGGACCATCCGCAGGGAGTCATCGACGAAGATTATCTGATTGCGATGGTGAAGGAATTGAACCATGGTAGTTCAAAATAACAGAGCTAAAATGATTTGGAGGAATTATGAGCCTGACTGTTTAAAACCCCATATAATTGCGGCATGCAGATTTCTCAAAAATAATAAAGCCCCGAATCGGGGCTTTATTATTCGAATCACTTATTTAAAGATCTACTTACCAAATATGTCTGTAATATTCCTTAAACCTCCGGCACCATTATCATAAGTAAAGTTAAACTTATAAGAACCTGTTGTAGGATCCGCCGTTATAATAGTGGGCCCACCAGTAATGGTAATTCCTGCCGCCGTTACACTTGCTGCATCAAAGCTTACGGCGAAATTGCTCAGAACACCAGCTGTATTGGTAAAAGTCAAAACATAATTCAC
>DASXKM010000481.1:0-4031 GCA_036496825.1 Puia sp.
CTTCGATTTTTCCGTCTCTGAGCGGGTAATAGTTGCCGGTATCAACAATCGTTGTCTTTGCCGGAGTATTTTTAAATACTTGTTTTGGCAACTTAAGAATTTCAATCATTGGAATGGTTATCACAATGACATCAACATCAGTGATGACACCGGTTAAAGTAACCGCAGAAGCGCCTGTTTCGAGGATTAAGTTTTTAAGCTTTTCAGGCCCGCTGGAATTAGTCATTTTAACCTGGTGTCCTGCCTTTGAATATTGTCGTATCAAAGCACCTCCGATCTTGCCGGCCCCGATAATTCCTATTTTCATTTTTATCTGATTTTAAATGAGCTCGCTCACCCGTTTGACGCGCAACATACTAAAGTTTTAACACCTTCTCCACTTCATGCCGGTACATGCGGCTGATAGGCAATTCCCGTTTGGCAATTTCTACTAATTCGGAGGTATAAGATTCAATTTTATCCAGGGCGACAATATAAGAACGATGTATACGGATAAAAGCTGCCGCTGGCAGGTTGTCTTCAAGGGACGAAATAGATTGTTTGGTAATGATCGTTTTTGTCCTGGTAATAACTTTAATATAGTCCTTTAAACTTTCTATATATAATATATCATCCAATGCAATTTTTAATACCTTCCGGTCAGCCCGGAAATGAATAAATGAATCTGCCATTGCTTTTTTCCTGCCGCCTGCGTTCTCCCGGTCGTCTGAGTTTTGCAGGGAAACCTCCATTACTTTATTTACCGCCTGAAGAAAACGTTCAAAGGAAATGGGTTTCAGCAAATAATCCACGGCATTCAATTCAAATCCTTCCACAGCAAAATTCCTGTATGCAGTTGTAAAAATTACTTTGGGTGGCTTTTTTAAAGTTCGGATAAAATCGGTGCCTAAAATTTGCGGCATTTGAATATCTGAAAACATAAGATCAATGTTATCAACCTGTAAAATATCCAATGCCTCTACGGCATTGTTACAGGTGCTGATTAATTCCAGCGAAGGAATCATCTCAATATACTTTTTCAATATATCTAATGCCGGTGGTTCATCGTCCACTGCCAGACATCTTATTTTTTTACTATTCGGCATAGGAAATTAATTTAGCGGATAGCGGAACTTTTTCCCTGGAATTACCAGAATCCATTTTATTCATATTTTCCAGGGGAACATGCATACAAACAACGAATGTTTCAGCATCAGCGTCTATTTTCAATAAATACTGTCCAGGGTACAATAACTCCAGTCGTTTTTGAACATTACCCAGACCTATACCTTTTTTTCCTTCGTTCGGAGTAACCCGATACGGCTTGTTATTGCTTAATTCTAATCGCAGTAAATTCTCTTCAACCCAAATATTTAATTTTATCCATGGATGCTGCAGTACCTGGCTGGCGCCATGTTTAAAACTGTTTTCAATAAAAGGTATCATCAACAATGGTGCAATCGCCTTGTTTTCATATCCTTCCTGAATATTCACCTGCAATTCCAGGCGGTTGCCATATCGTATTCTTTCAAGGTTTGTATAGTTCAGAATCATTTTTATTTCTTTCGCCAATGGAACAAGGACCGGTTCACATTCAGTGATCATATAATGCAGTATGTCTGACAAACTCAAAACAAGTTTTGGAGCCTGCGGAGACTGATTGATCGTAAACGAATAGATATTATTCAGGGTATTAAAGAGAAAATGCGGATGTACCTGTGCTTTGAGCAATTGCAGCTCTGCTTCTTCATTTTCTTTTAGAAGAGTCTGCTTTTGTTGCGTTTCTTTATACCAGGTTTTTAGCATTTTAATGGTAATGAAAAATCCACACACAACAGGGGGGCCGGCCACAAAGAAACTTCTGGTGTGTTCTAAAAGTATCAGAAACAACATATCACGTGTTTGACCGGAATGGGCCAGCTCCCGGAATACAATGAGACCGGTAACCATATAGGCTATGATGGTTAAACCGGATAATGCAGTTATAAATGGTATATATTTTTTCTGAACCAGATAATTTGGAAATAATACGTACACAACAACATACGTAAACGCCATTTCCGTGATTAATGTAAAAAAATTAGATATTAGGAATTCATTCCAAAATACAGAGCCGATATGTTCATCATGGCGACTGAACGCTATATAAATATATCGTGTCAGCCAGAATACAATATGCCTGCAGTAGCGGGTTCTTTTTTTTTCAGAAAAAATAAAATCATGCAGGGTCATGTATGGTAAGAATTGTTTGCGTGACTGAAATGCTTTTGTTCATCGTAGTCTTATTTGATAAAGCCACGCACAAATGAATGATTTGAACGTTTTCTTCCCGTAAGAGTTTAGAATGATAGTTTTCCGGAACTGTTGCATCCAGCCTGTTAATCACAGGTTGCAGGACAATTGCCCAATGTACAGGATCGATAATATCCAGGCTATCAAATCGGATAATTAGTATACATTTCAGCAGGCTCTTTTCCAGATCTATTTTTATATCTATCTCTGGCTGTTCCACTTGCTTGTCACAGGTCAATTCGAAAACATGCTGAACAAGCGGAAGCAAAACCAGCGGAGGAATGAGTTTGTCACCGGGAATGCCATTGATTTCCAGATTAATTTTTTGCTCATGTCTACTCTTCAATTTTTGGTACGCGATACATTTTTTTAAAATAATCAGTTCCCTTTCCAATGAAACCAGCTCGGTGTCAGATTCATAAAGTGAATAACTCAGCTGCTCCGAGAGATTCAGTATCATTTCCGGTGAATCTGGTGAATGGACATTGATCTTCTGATAAAGACTATCCAAAGAATGAAAAAGAAATTCCGGATGAATACGGGCTTTCAATAACTGTAATGCAGTTCTGTTTTTTTGTCTCTCAAGTATATTATTCTCCTTCCATTGCAAATACCAGTTCTTGGCTGATTTTATGCCTAATGCGAAGCCGCTTAAAATAATAGCATGTTGAGCGTTTGCAAAACCCAATGGGAAAGGGGCACGATGTGGATTTTTTAAGTCCCATTCAATCAGACCAAAATAACTGATTCTATTGGGTAGCAAATGAATTTTGTTAATGAAAAGCACCGAAAAAAAGTAATCTGTAATAATATTAATCGCATATAAAAATATAAATGCCAGCACGAAGCCGATATATTTTTTCTTTTCTAAAAAGAACGGGAATAAAATATATATGGATATATATACAGAGAAAATACAAACCGGTAAGAAACAGCAGACGCTGATCAGAGCATTTTTATAGGTTACCGGATATAACAGGCCTTCGATCAATGGTGGAGAAATACTTTGCATATAAAAAAAAACACCATATAAGACCCAGAACACAACATGATGGGTTATCCGGTAACCCGGTTTATCCGAAAATATAAAGTCTTGAATGGTCATACAAAAGAGGTCTCTATAAAGTTAGGGTATCTAAGATCAATTTGTTTATCCGCTATACATAGATCCAACGAAATGCAGGATTTTATCGACGAATTGCATTCGACGACAACGAAAGAAAGAAGGCGGATGGTTCAGGTTAAATCCGGCAAATAATATTCCATCCGGCGAAATAGAAAATTCCCAGGGAAGACAATTTATAATTTTACTCCTCATTCAAATTCATCAAATATTCAAACAAAAAAAATGAAAAAGGTAAGTATTGGATTTACGGTTGTAGCCATATATATGATTACAATCATGCAGGGAGTTTATGCGCAGGGTATCAATAAAAAAACGGCAACGTCAGATTTTCAGATTCCTCCAGTCGCGGTTGATGGAGTCAATCATGCTGATGATTTGTCTATTCGGGATATCGATCGGGATTTGAATACCAAAGCGATCCTGAATTTCAATAAGACGTATAAAAAAATCAAAGAGCCCCAGTGGTCAGGTACGCTAGAAGGTGGAGTTGTTGCCCGTTTTGAATTTAACAAGATAACAAACCGGATTTTTTATGATCGCAAAGGGAAATGGCTGGGTACAATATCGGGATATAATGAAGACAAATTACCAGCAGGAATTATAAAACTGGTGAACAGCAATTATCATGACTTTG
>DASXKM010000482.1:0-5504 GCA_036496825.1 Puia sp.
TATTGCCCACTCATTTTCAATTTTATTGGAGTCAATATTTGCTACGGGAAATGTAGTATGTTCAACGGTATGCGCCAGCTGGAATACGATGCTGATCAGGAGACCCGTCACAACTGTCGTGACAAGAAAACCGACCACCCAGGCGCCCACGCCCACCATATAAATAGGAAGCGCAATAAATATAAAAGCATGTATTACTTTAAAAATCCAGAAGTTAAAATGATCCATAAAATGCACTTTCTTCAATGGCACTTCCCCAACATGTTTTCTGAAATATTTATTATAATCGAGTATAAAAATCCAGAGTATGTAAAGCATGGCATATAAACCCCAGAAATAAACATGCTGATATTTATGCAACTTCAGTCTTTTCTGATTGCTGCTCATACGCATGAATGGCTGGATATTGATGTCGTCATCCACGCCGTCCACATTGGTGTATGAATGGTGAATGATATTATGTTTGTTATGCCAGATAAAACTATTTCCGCCCAAAACACTCAGCGACAAAGCGGCCATTTGATTGACCAGTTTACTTTTACTGAAACTTCCATGGCCTCCGTCATGCATTACATTAAATCCAATGGCTGATATTACACATCCGAAAAGAATACATTCAATAATGGCAAAAAAAGTCGGGGGTGTAAAAAATACAAGATGCGTGTAAAGGGCCAGGAAACTAATACCCAGCACGGCTGCTTTCAGATACAGGGCAAAATTACCAGTCATCGACTTTCCGGTCTGATCAAAATAAGCATTTATTCTTTTTTTGAGGTCCGTATGGAAAGTATGCGGACTGGAAGAAAATTTTGGCATTTGCATGGTAAAATACTTTAACTTAAAATCGCAGCAAAGTTATCGCTTTTAATTGCTTTAGCACTGTTAAATAACGATGGAAACGAGGAGTTTATGCACATCATGTGTCAAATTGTATAAAAGAATCCAGGCGGTCGACCCCGATCATTTTCTTTGATATAAAGCCTTCGGCGTATTTTACCCCGACCATTTTGCCGCACATCTGGGCTCTTCCTATAACAGAATCGAGAAATTCGGGAGAAGATATATATGTCTGGGGTTCATCTTTATTATAGGTAGTAGAATGAAATTGCGATTGATAGGCCCTGATTGATTCGAGTTTCCGGTCAAAAACGGGCGATATATCATACACAAAGTCCGGCTCATAGAAACGGTCCTGGATAAAATGAAATACATATTTTGGACGCCAGTGCTTCTGTTCAACGCCCTGCTCATCCTGGGTAGAAATCTTTCTAAGTCCGCTAAGGAAACAGCTGTCTGAAATAAGATGACCCGCCCGACCATGATCCGGGTGCCGGTCCTCCAGGGCACTGGAAAGAACTATCTCGGGCTGGTATTTTCGTATAGCCCTTATCAGTTTTCTCTGATTTTCCTCATTATTCTGAAAAAACCCGTCCGCCATGCCGAGGTTTTCCCGGATATCCAGGTTCATTATACGACCTGCTGCTTCGGATTCTTTCTGACGGATTTCCGAAGATCCGCGCGTACCCAGTTCACCGCGGGTAAGATCCACAACACCGATCGTTTTTCCATGCATTTTTTCCATCATCAGAGTACCCGAACAACAAAGTTCCACGTCGTCGGGATGCACCGCAATGGCGAGTATATGAATTTTTTTCATGACGCAAATTATAATAAGTTAACCAGAGTTTTCGGGCCACGCGATCGCGTGGAAGATTATCCAATAATACATAACTTTGCACTCCAAAAATATCTAATCATCATCATTCTAAATTTACTTCTATGGCCTATGATGTAGTTGTGCTTGGCAGTGGTCCCGGCGGTTATGTTGCTGCCATCCGCGCAGCTCAATTGGGTTTTAAAACAGCCATTATTGAAAAGGAAAGCCTGGGGGGCATATGCCTGAACTGGGGTTGTATTCCTACCAAAGCGTTATTAAAAAGCGCACAGGTTTTTGAAGACATCAAGCATGCAAAAGATTTTGGTATCGAGGCCAGCGGTAAACCGGATTTCCCTGCTGTTATCAAACGCAGTCGCGGGGTTGCTGATAAAATGAGCCGGGGCGTACAGTTCCTGATGAAAAAAAACAAGATTGATGTAGTGATGGGGTTTGGTAAACTGAAGGCTAAGGGACAAATTGAAGTGACCGGAGCCGACGGTAAAACACAAATTGTTGAAGGCCGTCATATTCTGATAGCAACCGGTGCACGCAGTCGTGAACTTCCAAGTATGAAGCAGGACGGCAAGAAGATTATCGGATACCGGGAAGCGATGAATCTGCCTGTTCAACCGAAGAGCATAATTGTTGTGGGCAGTGGTGCCATCGGAGTAGAGTTTGCTTATTTCTATCATGCTATGGGAACGAAAGTGACCATTGTTGAGTTCCTGCCACGTATTGTTCCGGTAGAGGATGAAGAGATTTCTAAAGAACTCGAAAAATCATATAAAAAATCCGGCATTGACATTCTGGTAAACAGCGAAGTAACCAGCGTGGATTCGAGCGGTCCGGGTGTAAAAGCCAAAGTAAAAACGGCCACCGGTGAACAGACGCTGGAAGCCGATATCCTTCTGAGTGCCATTGGTATTGCTGCGAATATAGAGGGCATCGGTCTGGAAACCCTGGGTGTTAAAACCGACAAAGGAAAAATTCTGGTCGACAAATTTTATAATACCAATGTAGCCGGTCTCTATTCTTTCGGGGATTGTGCACCGGGTCAGGCCCTTGCTCATGTGGCTTCTAAAGAAGCGATCATATGTGTTGAGAATATCGCTTTTCAGGAAAAAAAATATGCGCATGCACCGGAGCCGATCGACTATAATAACGTGCCCGGATGCACCTATTGCACGCCGGAAATTGCGTCAGTTGGATTTACAGAAAAACAGGCAAAGGACGCCGGTTACGAAATCAAAGTTGGCAAATTCCCGCTCAGCGCTTCGGGAAAAGCATCTGCCGCGGGACATACAGAAGGATTTATCAAAGTGATTTTCGATGCGAAATACGGTGAATGGCTGGGCACTCATATGATCGGTTATAACGTAACCGAAATTATCATCGAAACTGTTGTAGGACGCAAGCTTGAGACCACTTATCACGAAGTACTCAACAGTATTCATCCGCATCCTACCATCAGCGAAAGCGTCAAAGATGCTATTGAGGTCGCATACGGAGAAGCGATACATTTATAATATATGTTGCCTTTATCAGTCTGGGAATCCGAATCATTCTTTGCCCCCAAAGATTTCATCGTCGTTGGCAGCGGATTTACAGGTCTGTGGTCTGCATATTATTTAAAGAAACGGTTTCCGAATAAATCGGTCCTCATTCTGGAAAGAGGAATTATCCCGAGTGGTGCCAGCAGTCGCAATGCGGGATTTGCCTGCTTTGGCAGTTTTACAGAACTCGAATCGGACACCAGTCAGCATGGTGAAAACGAAATGCTCGATCTCGTGGAATTGCGTTTTAAGGGATTGGAAAAAATCCGGAAGAAATTTAGTGCTTCCAGTATCGGTTACGAAAATCTGGGAGGATACGAATTAGTCTCCCCGGCCCGGTATCCGGACATGAATTTATTAAGAACCCGTATTGATCATCTGAACAATCAGCTAAAGAGTATTACCGGAAAACAAAAAACTTTTCAGCTCAATAATTCAAAAATAAAGTCATTCGGTCTCGGTGGTTCGAACCACCTGATTGAAAATAAACTGGAGTCGCAATTGCATTCCGGTAAACTCCTGGAGGCACTCGTACAATTGGTCTCTTCTGAAGGCATTAGTATCCTTACTCAGGTGGATGTGAAAAAAATGGGGCTTTTTTCAAATCATGTTGAATTGGAAACAAATCTGCCGCCGACACTGCGCGCTGAACAGGTGTTGGTTTGCACGAATGCATTCGCAAAAACTTTACTGCCTGAACTGGATATACGCCCGGCCCGCGGGCAGATGCTGCTGACAGAACCGATCGAAGCACTTAAGATAAAAGGAACCTTTCACTACGATGAAGGATTTTACTATTTCCGTAACCTGGACAACCGCCTGCTGCTGGGCGGAGCCAGAAACAGGTTTTTGACTGAAGAAGAGACTTTTTCTGCCGGAACTTCCGAGCCGGTTCAGGACGAATTGGAACGGTTTCTGCGGGAAATTGTTTTGCCCGGCGTACAACACCAAATCAGTATGCGCTGGAGTGGAACCATGGCAGTTGGAAAAGAAAAAAAACCCATTGTACAAAAAATCAACGAACGCGTATTCTGCGCAGTGCGTATGAGCGGCATGGGTGTGGCCCTGGCGCCGCAGCTGGGGAAAAAAGTTGCGGGTATGGTGTGATGAAAATATCAGCGTCTAAATCTGCCAATTTGCCGGTATGTTCAGAATCCGGTTTAATCGCTGCCAAAACCTGAACGGAGAGGGGTTTTGTTCGCATCTTGTTCGCATGTTGTTCGCATATCCTTCGCATATTGTTCGCCCCCCTAAGGCGAAGAAACTCCCATCCACTTGCAAAATACCTGGTGGCAAATATGCTCTTTCGTGTTAATCTGACAGTAATAATGCAAGGGTCGCCTACATGATGATTCCCGCAATCGTTGCCGAAAGATAGGACGCCATAGTGCCGCAGAATAAAGCTCTCATTCCCAATTTTGCCAGGTCTGCCCGCCGGCCGGGGGCAATTGCACCGATTCCGCCGATCTGCATGCCCACACTGCTGAAATTTGCAAATCCGCAGATCGCAATACTAACAACCAGCAGGCCTTTTTG
Organism: Puia sp.; assembly: GCA_036496825.1. GTDB lineage: Bacteria > Bacteroidota > Bacteroidia > Chitinophagales > Chitinophagaceae > Puia. Next base: position 4,747 of record DASXKM010000482.1, read on the forward strand.
AGAGATAATGGGAACGGCTCCCGAAGTCAGGCTTTTGAAAGCAACAAATTCATTCACCGTAAGTTTTTGACCGAGCAAAGTGGCGGCGTTGCCAATATCTTCCGGTGGTATACCCATCGACCATGCAAACGGATAAAATATTTTTGAAAAGATCCAGTCCAGGCTGAGGTTAAAAGACGGATTAAAAAGATGGCCCGTTTTCAAAAGCAGATAATCTACGATGGCGATCGTCGCGATAAATCCGATCAGCATGGCAATGACATTCATGGCGATTTTAAAGCCCTCTCCGGCCCCATGTGTTATTGCATCCAGCATATTTACATAACGGCTTGTAACTTTCAGTTTTACCGTTCCCATCGTTTCGCTGATTTCCGTTTCCGGCCATACGATTTTTGAAATAACCAGCGCGCCGGGCGCTGCCATGAGGCTGGCAGTAATCAACTTCGGCGCCAGATCCATTCCTGCCTGCGCACCCATATTCGCATACACGATTAAAATGCCTCCGGCAATACAGGCAAGACTACCGGACATACTTGCCAGCAATTCACTCTTCGTCATGCCGGGCAAATAGGGTTGTATTAAAACCTGGGCTTCTATCTGACCAACAAAGGCACTTGCCACATTACTAAGTGACTCTGCCCCACTGACGCGCATGATGACATTCATTGCCTTTGCTATGACAGCGATAATACGCTGCATAATACCGACATGATACGACATGGCAACCAAAGCGCAAACGAAGATGATGGTTGCCGTTA
>DASXKM010000483.1:0-2033 GCA_036496825.1 Puia sp.
GCACTTCAATGACCATATCCCCGCTTTGCACCAGTGGGCAGCTATGTGCAATTGAAACCGCGTCCTTCAGATCTTCTGCTTCTATAAAAATAAAACCACTGATGCCTTCCTTCGATTCAATAAATGGTCCGTCTGAAAGCACATGGTCTTTGCTTACATAGCCGCCTTTGATATGCAAAGCGTCGCCGGATATATAACTGCTTTTTTGCACCAATGTTTTAACCCACATATCCATTTTCCTGATCCCGTCATAGCGTTCTTCTTCGCTCCACTTTTTTAGCTTAATAAGGTCCTCCCGAATGATTAGTAAGAATTTTTCCATATACACAAGTTAATAGAGGTTTGAATGCCCGTTCAAAATCATTATTTGAATTCTTTTGTGCTTCCCGGGTAGCCTGCCCCCGGACCGAAAAAGCATTCAATGGATTTTATTTTACCATTTCTGAAAGTATAATACTCGGTGTTACGGACGATCTTGTTATTGGTTGTGGTGATATTGTAGATGGCGAACGCACAGCTGTCCTGAACAATGATTTTAGAAAATTCAACTTTTTTGAAGTATTGGGCAGTTCCAAAGCATCTCTCTTTGTAAGTTGCCAGGGAGATGTGATCATCACCCGCCGGGCTCGTGAATGTAAAATCATCAGCAAACTGGCTGGCAACCATGTTCCAGTCTTTCTTTTCAAAACCCAATAGATAAGACCTGATCAGATGCTCATCATTTTGCGCTTTGGAAGAAACTACCATGCCGAAAAGCATAACAGAGAGTAGAAGGAATTTCATAAATAATTTTAGAAAAGACAAACAAAAATTGGTTTTCCGTACAAAAAGGAATATTTATTTAGATGTTGAAAATGAATGCGTTACCTGACCAATGTCATTAACTTATTTGGGTAGAACGTCTTTCCGAACGCTGTTAAAGTAACCAGTGGACCATAAGGCCAGGACTATTAATACAGGTTGAAAAAATAAACGCCTTAACCTTGCACCGTCAGTATTTAATCCAAACGCATTTATGTGATTCACATACTGCGAAATATTTCCGGGAAAGACCAGCAGAAAAAAAACGGCTAAGGCAATCCCTACATTTGTTTTAAATCTTGCCAGGAATATCATTGCCAGTCCCAACATCAATTCGACGAATCCCGACAAGATCACGACTAAATCTTTGTTGAGTGGCAGCCAGGTTGGTACCTGAGCCTGAAATTCAGTCCGCGAGAATGTAAAATGCGCTATGGATGCAAATACCATCGCCGCACCCAGCAGGATTCTTACGATGTTTTGAAACCAGTTTGTTTTAATTATTTTCATCCTGATTAATACGTTGGTCCTACCTTGCAAATGCTTCGCCAATTCTAAAAGTAATACTGTAATCACCCTTTCCTACACCAGCATCGACACCTATATTAATTTTTAACGCGGGGATGAGCCTGTAACGTATACCGGCACCGACGCCTGGTAATAACTCCGATTTGAAAATATCTGAAAAAGAATTTACAGCCGAAGCGACACCGGCGAAACCAACCATACCAAATCTTGAATTGTTGAACATCCATCTGTATTCAGATTGCAGCGCATACACCTGGTTACCCCGGTATTTACCCTGCGAATAACCCCGGATATCATCCCTTCCTACAATGGCCTGCGCCTGAAACGGCACATCTCCGGTAGCAATCTCCATATTCGCGCGGGCTACCAATATGTGTTTTTGGTCTTTTAACAGATCGAAAAACTGAGTATAGTCGATTCTAAAACGGATAAAATTACTATCACTTCCTGTCCATTCGCGATAAAACTGATTTTTAAAATTTACAAATATGCCTTTGGTTGGGAATTGGACGTCATTACGACCATCGTTGGTGATGATATACCCCAGGTTACTCAGATTTTGTTCGTTTAGTGAGTCGTTATGTGCCGTAAAATATGTTTTTGTTTTATTGTATTCTCCGTAAAGCCCAAAGTAAATTCTGTTCCAGATTTTTCGCTGAATTTGCCCCACCGCCATAACAACATCATTCGAATAGTCTTCATAC
>DASXKM010000484.1:0-2920 GCA_036496825.1 Puia sp.
GACCATATTCAGGGCGCGGGATTTCTTTTCGGGATGCCCCTGGGGTAAAAGGGCGAGATGAGAAATTTTTGCAGAAACGAAAAGCATAGCCGAACTATTCTTGCAGGCTGCAACGCAGGCCCCGCAGCCGATACAGGCAGCAGCAGCAAATGAAGCATCAGCCAGGTTCTTGTCAACCGGAAGCGAATTTGCATCCACCGCATTGCCGGTGTTTACTGAAATATAACCCCCGGCCTGTATAATCCGGTCAAAAGCTGAACGGTCTACGATCAGATCTTTGATCACAGGAAATGCGTTTGCCCGCCAGGGTTCAATGGTAATCATGTCGCCGTCTTTGTACGCACGCATATGCAACTGACAGGTGGTATTCGCATGCCACGGGCCATGTGGTCTCCCGTTGATATACATTGAACAGGTTCCGCAGATACCTTCCCGGCAATCGTGATCAAATGCAACCGGCTCCTGACCTTCCCTCACGAGTCTTTCATTCAGCACGTCGATCATTTCCAGAAAAGACATTTCAGAGGAAATATCTTCCACTTTATATATTTCAAAATTACCCTTTGATTGAGAATTTTTTTGTCTCCAGATCTTAAGGGTAAGTCCCATTTTGTAATGCTCCATATCTGATAACAGTTTTAAAACTCAAAATAAACACTTCCACACTTCCAGTCTTCCAGTCTTCCACACTATTTATAGCTTCTCTGCGAAGGTTTAGCGACGTCAAAGACAAGGGTTTCCGGATGTAAGACCCAATCATGTGGTCCCTTAAACTCCCAGGCGGCTACATAAGTAAAATGTTCATCATCGCGTTTTGCTTCTCCCTCTTCCGTCTGCATTTCTTCACGGAAATGACCGCCACAGCTTTCGTTTCGGTTTAACCCATCGATACACATCAGTTCGCCAAGCTCGATAAAATCGGCGACGCGTGCCGCTTTGTCAAGTTCGGGATTCATTTCATTAATATCGCCGGGTATTTTCAGATCGCTGTAAAAATCCTTTTTCAGTTGCTGGATTTCTGTGATGGCTTCTTTCAATCCGGTAGCATTGCGGGCCATACCACATTTGTCCCACATGATCTTACCCAGCAATTTGTGAAAATGATCAACCGTTTTAGTGCCGCCGATATTTTTTAATTGATGCATCCGTTCCGCAACTTCTTTTTCGGCTTTTTCAAATTCAGGATGACTGGTTGGAATTTCTTTGGTCCGGATTTCATCACTCAAAAAATTTCCAATGGTGTATGGTATGATAAAATAACCGTCAGCCAGTCCCTGCATCAGGGCAGATGCCCCCAGGCGGTTCGCGCCGTGATCAGAAAAATTGGCTTCTCCAAGACAATACAAACCGGGAATGGTTGTCATCAGTTCATAATCAACCCATAAACCACCCATCGTATAATGAACGGCCGGATATATGCGCATCGGCAATTCATACGGATTCTCACCGGTAATCTTTTCATACATGTCGAACAGGTTACCATATTTTTCTTTCACGACTTCCTTGCCATGTGTTCGGATCACATCGGTTGAAGCATTTTCAATTCCGTGTTTTTTACATTCCACAGTTCCGTAACGAATGATGGCTTCGGCATAATCCAGGTAAACTGCCTGTTTGGAAGTACCCACACCATATCCTGCATCACAGCGTTCTTTAGCAGCCCGGCTGGCCACATCCCGCGGTACAAGATTTCCAAATGCCGGATATCTTCTTTCGAGATAATAATCCCGTTCTTCTTCGGGTATTTCTGTAGCCGTTCGTGTATCATTTTGTTTTTTCGGAACCCAGATACGGCCGTCGTTCCGCAGCGATTCTGACATCAGGGTTAGTTTCGACTGGTAATCGCCGGACACCGGAATACAGGTGGGATGAATCTGCGTGAAGCAGGGATTTGCAAAATAAGCTCCCTTCCGGTGTGCTTTCCAGTCGGCAGTTACGTTACACCCCATGGCGTTGGTGGACAGATAAAAAACATTTCCATATCCGCCGCTGCACAATAATACCGTATGACCAAAATGTCTTTCGAGCTTACCATTCACTAAATTTCTTGTAATTATACCCCTTGCCTTCCCATCGATTATAACCAGCTCCTGCATTTCATGGCGGGTATACATGGTTACATTACCAAGAGCTACCTGACGTTCAAGTGCCTGGTAGGCGCCAATCAGCAATTGCTGTCCGGTTTGACCGGCGGCATAAAAAGTTCTTTGTACCTGCGTGCCTCCGAAAGAACGGTTGCTGAGCAGGCCGCCATATTCGCGCGCGAAAGGAACACCCTGGGCTACACACTGATCAATAATATTTGTACTGACTTCTGCCAGGCGATGGACATTGGATTCACGGGAACGATAGTCACCGCCTTTAACTGTATCATAAAATAAGCGGAAAACACTATCCCCGTCGTTCTGATAATTTTTTGCTGCATTGATTCCTCCCTGAGCGGAAATACTATGCGCACGTCTGGGTGAATCCTGGAAACAATAAGCTTTTACTTTATAACCCAACTCAGCCAGAGAAGCAGCAGCGGAAGCGCCGGCCAACCCCGTGCCCACGATGATGATTTCAATCTTGCGTTTATTGGTAGGATTTACCAGTTTGGCATGTCCCTTATATTCATTCCATTTTTGTTCTAAAGGCCCCGGTGGAATTTTTGAATCGAGCATGAAAGAAATTTGAAAATTTGGAAATTTGGAAATTATAAAGTCACCCACCCCAAATACACAGACACCGGCATCATCGCAAAAGCCAATGAGATGATGATCGAAAATCCGACACCAAAGCCTTTGATGATCGCAATATATTTTCCGTTGGGGACACCCAGCGTTCTAAATGCACTTTGAAATCCATGCAGCAGGTGATACATCAGTGAGAGGCAACCCAGCACATATAAAACAACAATCAACGGACTTTGAAAAACCTG